>JBDTEF010000129.1:0-4296 GCA_039922615.1 Ginsengibacter sp. | reverse complement strand
AAAATTTACTCTTCTTTGATTATATCCTGATCAGTAACTATTGATAAGTTCCCGTAAAACTATAATCGGGGTGATCGATACTTGTAAACTGTGCCAACACCCTGCCATCAGGAGCTGCATAATATTGAAGTGTGAAAGTATCTACATCAAATCTTTCCGCAAAAAGTGGCGCCAGGTTTCCTATAATTAAGCCTGCATTACCATTGTACCCCGGAAGAGGTGTAAATTTAAATTTACCATCACTGCTTAAATTGTATTTATACGGAAATGTAGCCAGGTATAAAGTGCCGTTTTGAGGTATATCTACAGTAATTAACAGTGTGCTGTCATTTGGATTAAATGCATGTAACATTTTACCCAGGTCAAGGTTGTATCCTCCTGTTTTTATGGCTAAGGCTGCCTGAGCTCTACGTGCCACATAATCATCTGACCATCCCGGATAGGTTGTTGCATTAGGAATCGTTATTGTTTTGAATCCCTTTCCAAATAACAATAGAATAGGAATAATGGGTACGTCAGAACTTTTTATCAACGATTTTTTGCCATTTAATACGGCGAATAATTGCTGATTTTCCCAGGTGATCATTGTCGTTAAATTTCCATTCACATTTACAGAATCCCTAAGTGATAAATTATTAACGCCAAAAACAAATGGTGTAGTGCCTGAAGAAATCGTATTATTTACGGCTAAATTTTCAGATAGCTGTTTATTCACAAAGTCAAAGGAAAATTGAATTTTATTTCCATCATCAGTACTTGCATAGAGGTAAGGATTGTTCTTTACCAATGCGGAAATGCCCTTCATTTCTTTGTTTATTTCACCATTTTTCCAATAGGAAGCTTCAGCCGTCGTTGCCCTTGTAAAAGTAACAGGTACAGAATTATACCTTCCTATGGTAGTGAAGCTTTGCACATTTGGATCACTGTTTAGTGCTATTACAGCCTCAGCAGTAAGCCCAAATTCAAAATCTGAAATAAGGCCTTGTCCTGGTGTGCCACCTACACCTGCAGAACCTCCCTGGTTATCAGGCATCGGATCAGCCAGGCGATGTATGTAATTATAAGTATCAAATATGAGTGTCGGTTGTTCAAGCCACTTTAATCGATAGCTGCTTTCCTTTGGTACAGTTGAAGTAATAGAATCAATATCTGACATCATCACTACGCGGCCATTGTCCTTGAATTGAAAATAAAAACTGTAAGCCTGCCCGGTAGAAGCTTTAGTATAAATATTGGCTATCCATCCATCATTGTTAACAAGTGCTTTCTGGAATGCATCCAATGTCTTTTGGATTCTGACGTTTGGCTTTTCATCAAACGAGAATTTTTCGTCCTTTTTGCAGGAAGACACGATAAGGAGTAGTAAAATCCAGGAATATTTAATTATATTTTTCATTTATTTATTATTAATTCTATTAATGAACGTAGTCGGCTGTTGTTTCTAAATTTCCCGATACAAAGGAAGCGTTATCAGATGTGAGGTACAATGCTCCTGACAATGGATTATCTCCGGGACCCTGTGGCTCTTTTGGAAAATATTTAGGTGTAAATGTTTTACTAATAAAATAATCCAGGAGGGGTTGAAGCTGGGGTTGCCTTGCAGCACCATTTCCATACGTGGCACCTGTAGCATCAGTTACTGCCTTATTTCCAATCATAACTTCACCGGCAGCATTTCTCGTTGACAGGAAATTATAATTTGCTGTAAATGGATTTGCACCGCTCAAATATCCCACGCTCAAGACTACGGAATCAGCTGCAAAGAATGCGAGTTTCACAGTTTGAATACTTCTGTTAGTAGCTGTCATGTTAGCCTGGGCAGCATTATAGGCCGTTGTGAATGCTGAAGATTCCTGGTTTGCAATGGGACTAAAGGTAAGTGCCTGGTACGTATTATTAAATCCTAACAGGGTAGCAAGTGGCACGGCCGGAGCTGGAGGAATGGCGTTTTGCATTGCTATTTTTACACGGCTTTGCAAACTATAAAAATCAATATTCCATTTATCTTTGTAATAGGCTACAATGATTTGCTCCTTTTGGGTAAGCTTATCAGCAGCAATTTGATTGCCGGCTTTGATCTGTGCAGCTTTTATTCCTTCAAAATAATCTTTTCCTTCCACCAACATAGTTGCAATTGTTTCTACAAAATCCTCATCCGGTGCAGATCTTGCATAAGGTGTTACGAAACCCAGGGCATTCGCTTCCGCCGTTGTTACCAGCGTCCAGATAGCTGTATAATCACCAACACAAATCGTTTGAAATACAGGCGAATAATATTTATTTTGCTGTAATATATGACCAAATTCATGTTCGATCGTATGCATTTTTTGCACAAACAACCCATAATTTTTGGCAGGATCATACCTGTTCATATCATACAATAAAATTTTCAAGCCCCCTTCTGCTTCACCCAATGTGATAGAGCCATTGATATTGTATGAAGGGCTTCCTATTAATGTAATGTTTTTAGGAATAAGCGTTTTCATAAATGTTTCTCCGCCTTCGGCTACATAGGTATCAATCCAAACTGATTTAATGTCCTTTAATGACGGAAGTACCAGTTCTTCTTTTATGGGTACCAGCGTGGCATTTACATTTGCTTCAAACTCATCAAACTTATACTTTACCTGCATGTTATAAGGTTGGGTAAGATTTTCATTGATCCAGTTATCAATTTCAGCAATCTTGGCCGGATTGTCTCCTCCTAAAAATGGAACCTGTGAGGGATCAAGTTGCTCTTTTTTACTACAGGAAACCAATTGCATTCCTATAAGTAATATAAAAAGATATTTTATTGTTTGCTTCTTCATTTTTTTATGTTCTTTAATTTTCAAAAAAAGTACTCAACAATTATGTTTATGGTCTCGGATTTGGTGCCAATTTACTTGCATTTTGCGCTGCTTGAGGAATCTGCCATTGCCTTCTGCCATCATTTTCACTGAGAGTATTGGTCCGCAAAGTATTCAGGTTAACATCAAGTTCTTTATGGATCACCGGAATGTTGTATCTCAATACATCAAACCAACGCATCCCTTCCTGTATATATTCTATTCTTTTTAAATAAAGTAATGACTGAATTAACGCTGTCTTGGTATCTTCTGTAGCGGCATATGTTTTTGCTTTTGCTTCAGTTATATTATCCGCAGTAGTGTAACCTGTAACCCGCTGACTTACATACAAATTCATATCTTTCAGAGCACTCGTAAAATCACCTAAATAAATATTAGCTTCTGCACGGTTAAATATCACTTCTTCTGTAGTCAAAACAGGCGTCATTACATATGGGTAACCATAATTAGGATTATCGGGTGCATAAAAATATTCATTCCATTTTGGAATTGCGTAATTCTGCTGGCCACTTATGATATATACATAAGTACTTTGAGCCCATCTTCCCGGGGAAATCGCTGCAGGATTGGAATTGGTGAAGAATACACCACTATACATATCTGGTCTAAAACCATATCTTGATCCATAATAGCTTCTTGCCCAAAGAGAAGGACATTCAATCAAAAGCAAATTGGCATTTTCTGTAGCTTTCGTATAATTCTGATTGAACTCATTGAATGAAAAAGTTTTATAAGTAGTCAGCCATGGTCTCATATTCTGAACAATAGCCGTCGGAGGGAAAACTTTATTTGCATAATCAAGAGACTTCTGATAATCCTTTTTGTAAAGGAAGAACCTGGCAGCAAAAGCATTAGAGGCTACATTGGTAAAATGATATTTAGGCACTGTATAAATATTATCATTGATCAATGGTAATCCTTCCAGTAAATCTTTCTCAATATTATCATAATCTTCTTTAACTGTACCCCTGGTATAGTTTTGAAATACTTTTGTTTCCGGTGTAAGTACGTAAGGTATCCCGGCATCACTTCCTGAAGTTGCCATATCGTATGGTTTGGCAAAAAGGGTAGTAAGCATGAAATGTGAATAAGCCCGGCAAACCAATGCTTCTCCCTTTTCTGCAGAATAGTCTTGTGGATTTGGTGCTTTTTCAATAGCATCCAGGGCAGCATTTGCTGCCGCTATTGCTGTATAACATGCAGACCAATACTGTACAGTTCCATCCTGAGTCTGCTCGTCAGAGATAAAATCGCCAAAGGTAAAGTAGGTTTGATCCATCAGATCAGTACCGGAAGCGGGTCCTTTATCCTGTGCATTATCAGACATTAACTCTGCTATCTTCTCATAAGCTGCCTGGGGATATGCAGTAGCCAATAAGGCTCTTACTTTAGCCACAGAATTCAATTCTGTACGTGTATCAGGCAATTTATCCAAAAACTTGTTACA
>JBDTEF010000128.1:0-7321 GCA_039922615.1 Ginsengibacter sp. | reverse complement strand
CGAAGCGTCATCGAGGTTCATTTCATCAATTGAATCAAAAACGGATATATCGAATGGAATCATTTCCTTTTTCATGTATGTTTTAATTTTTTTAAAAGTAAGCAAGATTGAGGAAAATTAATCTATTGGTGCAAAATACTCAATTTCAGGCATTTTATTTTTAGTGAACACTTTGCATCAAAATCTAAATTAAAGGGCTTAATTCCAGAATTGATTTAATTAAATTTTAAAAAATTTAATGCAAAAAGGCAAAATTTTTAGATGTCATTTTTACAGTTAAAATTATCTTAACAGAATTAATCAATATTTGAAATTAAAACCAACAAATAGGAGTGTCAAATAATGCTGGAAAAGTTTATATTTTCTGCATAAAATTATTTGATAACAATAAATGTAAGTTTAATATTAAATCTATTTAATAATCAATTATTTAGGTCTATTTTTATTGAATTTTAAGCATTTTATAATTATTTGTACCTAAGGTTTTGAATTCCTTAAATATAAATCGAACAAATGGATAATTAATTTTTATATAAATCTCATAACATAATGATAATAAGGTTATTAATTAAAAATAATTATACTATTATATTTAGTAAATTATTTTAATGGGTAAAATTCCAATTTGCTAATCTAATTAGCAGGCATCTTTCTTATCTTTGACCAAATTATAAATTCTTGATGCAGAAATACTTACTGATTTGGCTATTTATCGTTGCAGCCTTTATGTCATGCTCCGCCCCTAAAGCATTGGAATATGTTTCATTTAATAATCTTTCAGTCAGCAAATTGGGATTTGATAAATCGACAATTGGACTGGTAGTGGAGGTGCATAATCCCAATAATTACGGTTTGCAATTAAAGAATACAGATATGAATATTTTCATTGATGGGAATCTTTTGGGGCATAGCAGGACCGATTCACTCATAACGATCAAGCGAAATAGTAATTTTTTTGTTCCACTAAAATTTGATCTGGATATGCAAAATGCGTTTAAGAATGCATTCAATACGCTCCTTGGAAAAGAGGTATTGGTAAAATGTACAGGAAAATTAAAAGTGGGTAAAGGGAATGTGTTTATCAGTTTCCCAATAAATTTTGAAACGAAGCAAACATTCTCGTTGTGGTAGGAATATGGAGAAGTCGCCGGATAAATGCAACATTTTCGAAACTTCTAACCGAATTAAGCCAAATAAACCAATTTAGTAGCTCTAAAACCAAAATATGCTAGCTATCCAGGCAGATATATTATAAGCCCCAATTTGAAGGGTCATTTCTCCACATTTTTAATGAATCCTGGTCATTTGGAGAGACAATTCCCTTTTCTATCGCCAGGGAAATCAAAGATTCATAATCGGTCAACGCTTTTAATTCCAATTCGTATTGCTGAAAATTCTTTATGGCTTCGTCAAACCCATAGGTAAAAATGGAAACCATTCCTTCTACATGCATGCCCGCATTCCGCAAAACATCTACAACTTGCAAACTACTCTTACCGGTTGAGATAAGATCTTCGACAACTACTACCCTTTTGCCCGCTTCATAAAAACCTTCGATCTGGTTGCCCAATCCGTGTTCCTTTGGCTTTGGCCGTACATATATATATGGAAGTTTTAGCTGGTCTGCAGCCATGGCACCCCATGGAATGCCTGCTGTCGCCACACCGGCAACCATATCTGCATTTTCAAATGACTGGAAAATAACGTTACACATTTCCGACTTGATAAAATCTCTCACAAAAGGAAAAGAAAGAATTTTCCTGTTGTCACAATAAATTGGACTTTTCCAGCCACTTGCCCATGTAAATGGTTCATTTGCACTTAACTTTATGGCATTAATTTGTAACAGTTTCTCAGCAATTACTTTTTTATCAGTCATGCTGCGAAGTTAAATAAAACAACATGAGCTATATTAAAATTTACTTCGATTCTAAACCTGTTTATTTATGTGATGAAATTACTCCGGAGATAACAACATTAAAAGATCAGGAAGATACTATTTATATGTATGGACTTTCCAATAAATACATTCAAAGTATGCCGCGCCAAATACAGGAACCGCAGTACAACCAGGGCATTATTTATCATGAAAATTTCGATGATTTAAAGGAAGCTTTCTTCGCACAGTTTAAAATTAGAATTGCAGGCGGAGGTTTAATTATGAATGAAAAGGATGAAATATTAATGATATTCAGAAGGGGAAAATGGGACCTGCCAAAAGGAAAATTAGATAAAGGAGAAACGATTGAAGAATGTTCGGTACGTGAAGTGAAGGAAGAAACCGGGCTAAAAAATGTCATCTTAGGAGAGAAAATAGGCACTACTTACCATACCTATTCAGAGAGAGGCGTGCTCATGGTAAAAGAATCTGTTTGGTTTGCGATGAAGGCAAGTGAAAATGAAGTATTGATTCCACAAACACAGGAAGATATTTTGGAAGTAAAATGGGTGGATAAAGAGGGATTAGAGGAATGTAAGAAGAATAGTTTTGCAACGATTACTGAGATGCTTTCTTTATTTGAAGGCAAATAAAAGTTAGGGGAGATTTGCAATAAAAAATTTAAGGGAGCTGCAATCCGTAATAAATAATAACCATTAATCTATAAATTTACCTACTGAAATGGCTGACGGAATTCTATTGCTCCTACTAGTGCAAGGCCATTAAATGAAAAGCTCACCCTTATAGATTAAAACTTCAAATCTCTCATCTAATGAAAAATAAATTTCTGATAATATTTTCTTTCGGGTTGATTGCCTGTAACCAACAGACCAATAAAATCCAAGTTTTACAAAAAAGTGTTGACAGTTTGGAGAGTGTACTTTTGAATACTTACAAGCCAGGTTTTGGTGAGTTTATGGGCAGCATCCAAATTCATCACAATAAACTTTGGTTTGCAGGCCAAAATGAAAACTGGAAATTGGCTGACTTTGAAATTCATGAAATAATGGAAAATATTGATGCCATCAAAATGTACCAAAAAGAACGGAAGGAAAGCAAAGAAATAGACATGATTTACCCTGTGTTGGATAGTGTGAATATTGCTATTCAACAAAAAGATCCGGTTGCATTTAAAAACAGCTATATATTGCTCACAAACACATGTAATGACTGTCACCATGCAACAAATTTTGAATTTAATGTTGTAAAAATTCCCGACACTCCACCTTTTAGCAACCAGGATTTCAAACTTCAAAATAAAAAGTAAAATTTTTCATACTTCATCAGTACCGACTTTAATTCCGCGCTTGGTAACGTTTATTGGTTATCAAATCAACGGGTTGCCTGATGCTATTCTTTCGACGATTGCTATTTTCTTTCCTTCATTTTTTTTGTAGCTTTTCTAAATGCGATGGTGAAGAAAATGGGAAACTCAACATTATTTTCAGCATTTTTAGATGTCGTAAATGTGGCTTCAGTGACAATAATTATTTCAATTTGTTTCATAATGGGCAAGAATTCCTTTACTGATTGGCGGACAATTGTTATTACGGTTATAAGTATCGGTTTGACATTAGGTTACAGAAAAATAAATAGCGCATTTATTGTTTTGGGTGGTTCTCTGCTTGGATATTTTTTGGCGTTGCTATGAATTCAAATTCAGAAAAAAATGAAGCAGTGACAGATAATATTAATCTTATTCTTTTGGCAGAAAATGTTTTTCAACTTGTGCAAATTCATAAAAAAATCACCAGTCAGCGTGATGCAGTTCCAGGTATAAATCAATTTAATTTCTTCCCTCTTATCTCCAAAATCGCCACAGTTAACCTACTTACACAATACAACCTCTCCTTGTCATCATAAATCTTAATATCCCAGACATGCGTGGCTTTACCAAGGTGTAACGGGGTACAAACACTTGTAACAATTCCGGATGTTACACTCTTCAAATGATTCGCATTGATCTCCAAACCCACACAATAATATTTTTCCACATCAATTACTAAGGCAGATGCAATGCTTCCTACAGTCTCGGCCAGGGCACATGAAGCACCACCATGCACAAAGCCATAGGGTTGAATTGTTTTTTCATTTACCGGCATGGACATTTTTAAATAATCTTCTCCTATTTCTACGAATTTCATTTCTAAGAATGAACCCATCGTTTCTTTATATTTCGGGATCTTTTCAAGGGTGAGATCTTTTTTAAACCAGATAAACATGGAAATAATATTTAGCAATTAGAGAAAGTGGAAGAGAAATAATTAAAATCACAATAGATATTGGCAATGAAAAGAATAATATTTTGAAAGTAATGAATGACCTTTGAAATTTCCTTCTCACATCTCACATCTTATTACTAAGGACTATTTCATTGCATACTTGATTGTTTTATTAACAGCATCAGGCAAAAATTGTGAAACATCACCGCCATTGCGCAATACATCTCTTATCAAAGTGCTTGCAATAGAGGTATATTTTGGCATACAGGTAAGAAAAACAGTATCAACACTATTTTGAAGACTGCGGTTCATATCAGCTATCGCTTTTTCATACTCAAAGTCATTTACATAACGGATTCCTCGTAAAATAAAATTGGCACCAACTGATTTACAGCAATCTACCGTAAGTCCATCATAAGCCAACACTTTTATTTTTGGTTCGTGATGGTATATTTCCCGAAGCCATTGTAATCTTTGCTCTTCAGAAAACATTGGTGATTTATTTACATTCCTTCCAATGCCAATATAAAATTTATCAAACAGAGGAAGTGCTCTATTAATAATATCTGTATGGCCAAAAGTAACAGGATCAAATGTTCCCGGAAATAAGCAAATTCTTTCCATAAGAATTCTATTGGTTCAGTTTAGGTAAATCTAATTTAAATTTTGTTGATTGCTTAATAAATAAAGTACGGCCATTCGAATAGCTACGCCATTTTCCACCTGCTGTAAAATAATGGATTGGCCCGAATCAGCCACATCACTATCAATCTCCACTCCCCTGTTAATTGGGCCCGGATGCAAAATCACAATATCCTTTCCGATGCTATCCAGCACTTTCCGGGTGACACCATATGACAGGTTATATTCTCTTGAAGAAGAAAAAAGTACCTGGTTTTGCCTTTCCAATTGGATGCGTAACACATTGGCCACATCACACCATTGAAGTGCCTTTTTAAGGTTGTATTCTACTTTTATATCGAACGCTTGTTGAATGTATTTTGGCATCAATGTGGGCGGACCGGCCACCATCACTTCTGCACCTGCTTTTTTCAACAAATAAATATTGCTTAAGGCAACCCTGCTATGCATGATATCGCCAATAAGTACAATTTTTTTTCCTGCCAGGCTACCCAATTTTTCCTGTATAGAAAATGCATCCAGTAGCGCTTGCGTTGGATGTTCATTGATGCCATCTCCGGCATTGATAATAGAAGCAGGAATATGCTGGGCCAGGAAATGCGGTGCACCGCTTGCACCATGTCGCATTACTACCATATCTACTTTCATTGACAGTATATTATGCACGGTATCCAGTAGCGTCTCTCCTTTGGAAACTGAGGAACCGGAAGCAGAGAAATTAAGTGTATCGGCAGATAATCTTTTCTCCGCTATTTCAAATGAAATCCTGGTGCGGGTAGAATTTTCGTAAAATAAATTGACAATAGTAATGTCCCTCAATGAAGGAACCTTTTTAATGGGCCGTTGTAAAACCTCTTTAAACTGCTTTGCTGTGGTAAGAATTAGTTCAATATCTGATAACAGTAAATCTTTAATGCCCAGCAAATGTTTCGTGGATAGTTGCATCAAAGGTCAAAGCTAATAGAAATTTTTTAATGAGATACAAAAGATGTGAATTAACCCAGAAATAGGCCAAAAATATTAGGTGTTAGCTGGGAAATTCCGGTGTTGCAAATATTTTTAATTGAGCTAAAACTAATTTTTTTTGCCATTTACAAAAGCTATCGGGATCCACAAATTTGAACGAATCAGCCAATTAAATTTGAATTAAAAACTTTTTTGGCGGAGACTAAGGTTGGCCTTAATTGCATCGTCCTCCCTCTCCTTTTTGAGAGAGCCTGACCCGTTTTTTCGGGAGACCGAGGGTGAGGCTTTAATGGTATCGAATTTTCTATACAGGGAAATCTGAGTCAATTTGTTTTAAGATTGCCAGGTTATGTCGGGCTTTTTTCAAAAATTCCGACCCTTTTTTATATTCCCAATAAGGCACTTTTTTCACGCTATGGTTATAATGAGAGATTTGAAATAATGTGTTCCAATGTGCTAAAATAGTCGTGCAGGCTTTCCATAAAGACATCCCGTTACCATAAATATGCTGGATACCCGCACCGGCGCCATTATACTCTAAAATCTTGAAATCTTTACCCTCTTTCAATTTTTCAATTGAATCGCATTTAATGTCGTACCTGCCATAATAAAAATGCTTTGTATCGATGCTGATATTATCCATAAACGCGACCAGTCTTTCATCAATTTCGTTAGCCAGACTTATTAATTTAGCACCCTGGTTACGATTAGAAGCATAAGAGAGGATAAATTTTTCGCCTGGCGGCAAAACTATGCTGAACCTGGATTTATGGTGTTTACTTATTTCATTTAACTGGTATTGAAGGTTTGGATCCCGATGAATTAACTGATATAATGTAGATCGCCCATCACCGGTAACTTCCGGCATATTCTTCATTAAAAAACCAGACACTTTACCTTTTTTTGTATCAGGCATACGTGTATAAAATATACTTACTTCCAGGGGGAAATCGACCCACTCCTGCAACAGGTAATTTAATGGCATCGTATTATGATAATGCCTTAGATGATCAATATGCGTAATTCTGCGAAACATATAGCCCATCATCCCTTCGTCCGGTTTTACTACCAAAGGATATTTTAATTCACTTTTGTACAGGTATTTTTCGACCTCAGAAAAAGGGATATCTTTTTTTACCAGGATGGTGTCAGGGTATGATCCAACGGGCAACTGTTTATAGATTTCGTCTTTACCTTCACCCTCAAATCCACCAAAAGTAATGGTAGGATTAGATGCTGTGAAAAACCAAAATGAACGGGCTCTTATACAAAACCATAACCAGGCCGGAGCTATCGGAACATATTTTACATGATAATGCCATGCTTCCCAGTGCGTTATTTTAAAGAGGATTTTCCGTAATTTCATTATTTTACCAGGTAGACAGGAATTGTACCAGTAGTTTATTTCATTATAACTGGTGGTTATAGAAAAATGTTAACTGTCTATTCAAAGTAGTTTAAAAAATTTTAGCAAATTCCGTTTTACCAAAAAGAAAATTAAATATGCCTGTTTTTTGATCAAGCCAAGAATTATACTAATCTTTTTCTCTTT
>JBDTEF010000127.1:0-7372 GCA_039922615.1 Ginsengibacter sp. | reverse complement strand
CCACAGATCCATCGCCCTACGGCATTATGGGATGGGAAGATGGAGATAAATGGCTGCTCATTTATGACCGCTATGATATATGGAGAATAGATCCTACCGGAAAAATAATGCCTAAAAACATAACTCAATCGGGAAGAAAAAACAAACTAACATACAGGTATATACGTACAGACAAAGATGAAAAATTTATCGAATCAAAAAACGAAAATTTAATAAAGGTTTTTAATAACGTAAATAAAAAAGAAGGATTTGATTTTCTAATAAATGATCAACTGAAAAATCAACTGCCTTCTTCATCATTCAGCAACCAGCCTTATTCTTTTAATGCAATAGATAAAGCAAAGGATGCTAAAGTTTTTATTTATACAAAAGAAAATTTCACTCACTCACCTGACTTATATGTTTACAATGTGAATGGCAAGGAGCAACAGTTATCCGAAATAAATCCACAACAAAATAATTATAATTGGGGCACTGCACAATTGTATAATTGGAAAACTTTTACCGGTAAAACTTCCACAGGAATTTTATATAAGCCGGAGAATTTTGATTCCACAAAAAAGTATCCGGTCATATTTTATTTTTATGAAAAATTATCGGATGGATTGTTTAAATACATTGCTCCTGCTCCTACACCAAGCAGGCTGAATATCTCTTTCTTTGTAAGTCGCGGCTACATTGTTTTCGCCCCGGATATTTCTTATACGATAGGACACCCTGCAAACAGTGCTTATGACTATGTAGTAAGTGCTGCAAAAGATTTGTCAAAACACACGTGGGTTGATCCAAAAAACATGGGTATCCAGGGACAAAGCTGGGGAGGAATACAGGTAGCACAACTCATCACGATGACGAATATTTTTAAAGCTGCATGGGCTGGCGCACCGGTTGCGAACATGACGAGCGCTTATGGCGGTATACGTTGGGATGGCGGTGTGAACAGGCAATTTCAATATGAGAAAACACAAAGTCGAATTGGCGCTACGCTATGGCAAAAACCAGAACTGTACATAGAAAATTCTCCTTTATTTCATTTACCAAAAGTAAATACGCCATTAGTAATCATGGCAAATGATGCAGATGGCGCTGTACCATGGTACCAGGGAATTGAACTCTTTACGGCAATGCGTCGTTTAGGAAAAAAAGTCTGGATGCTAAATTATAATGGTGAGGCTCACAACCTGGTTCTCCGTAGAAACCGTAAAGATATTCAGATCAGGGAGCAACAATATTTTGACTGGTTGCTGAAAGGCGATAAACCGCCAAAATGGATCACTGAAGGAGTGCCTGCAATTGATAAAGGCAGAGATTGGGGATTGGAGATTCAATAAAATTTTGCTTTAATTGCTCTGTCCAGCCTGAGATTAAGTAAAATAATTATTTGATAGAAATTTAAATATCGACAGTAACTTTTTATAACCAAACTTTGGGTTTATGAAGCTAAAAGCTATAACTATTCTATATTTCCTATTTGCATTTACGATTTGTAAAGCACAGACTAATTTGAATTTAAAAAATAATGCATTGTCTTTTGAGCTTGGAAAAACAGGGCTTATTTATAATGTAAATTTTGACCATAGATTTAAAAATAACAATCTCGGCTTTCGATTAAGTGTTGGATCAAACTTCGCAAAATACCTACAGGCATTTACCACTGGTGCAGGAGGATATTATCTACTTGGAAATGAAACCAACTTTTTAGAATTAGGTATAGACCTGAATTATTTATCAGTAGATGAAATAAGTGATGACCAAAGAGGATTTACATTTTTGTCTCCGGATTACCCGGTTAAAACATTGTACACTAGTGCCAATATAGGTTACAGAAGATATGGAAAAAGTACTTTATTCCGAATTGGTGTGTCACCAGGACTTATAAAAAATGATTTCCTGCCTGGTGGTTATGTAAGTTTTGGTGTCAGATTTTGACCAATCCCAACTAAAAATAAAACGTAATTCTTCCAAAAATATTTCTCCCCATTCGTGGCACTTTCGTGATGTCTAAATGTTCAAAATAATAGCTATCAAAAAAGTTTTGAATACCAGCCTGAACAGACATTTTATTAGCACCTAATTTAAAATCCCGGCTCGCCTCCATATTTATAATTGCAGAAGACGACGTAGATGTTTCTCCATACTTCAATTCATTCACATGGTTTTGACTTGCTGAAATTATTGCACTTATATTTAAGGCATATTCGCCTTTGCTATATTTCAATTGATTCAATGATTTCAATGGTGGCACCATTGGTAGCGCATTTTTTTCATTATCTACACCATAGGTATAAGTATTGGCAGTACTCAAAACCAATACAGGCAATAAATGTACATCTGCAGAAAACTCAAAACCCGCCAATAGTGCTGATGGTAAATTACCGTATTCTTTTACGCCATTTGCAATTTCTGTCATTACACTATAACCAGGTTTATTAAGTCCTGTGATATAATTTTCAATAAAGTAACCAAAGGTCTGGATATCTATTTTGAAACCCTCTTTTTTAATAATCGTTCCAGCAGAAATATTGACTGACTTCTCTACTTTCAAATTGGGATTTCCCAAATAATCGTAACCATCCAATCGATTGAAAAGATAGAACCCATATAGTTCCTGCAATGTTGCCCCGCGCATTGCATAGGCAGTATTTGCATATACTGAAACTGCATTGCTCAATGCATAAACAGGATTTAGGAAAATAGTAAATAGTACATTTTCCTTGTCCAATTTTCCACCCATTAAACCGGATAATGTTTTCTCTCCTGCCTCTGTAAAAATAGAAGAATTGATATAATCCATTCCGGCCCCGGCAGATAAATAAAAATCATTATTGAATGAAACTTTGTCTGATAAGTTTATACCTGCCAATTGTCTTTGTGCATCAGGAATCGTCATCATATACATGCTGGCAGCACCTTTTGGATACATCGTCATCTCTGCATGCAACCGGTTTTGGTAGCCTGCAAAACGAACTGAAATATCATGATTTTTGATACTTCCCTTTGCCAGGGAATAGAAACCTGAAGTTTTAGAAGTTCCGGGCATATCCATGTGCATGGATATTTGATCTGCAGGCCTTTTTGTATCATCCATCGCATGATTCACGGTATTAAAATAAATTTTAGTTTCAACCTGTTGCAGGGCTCCCTCTGCAAAATGATAAAAATGAGTGAGTGAACCAATTTTTGCTTTTGCAAAAGAAACATCCATCAATAATGCGGGATAACCAATATTATATCCTTCGTCCTGGATATAATTTGCCTGCAGGTAAGAGTGAGGTGTAAGCCGATATTTCAAGCCTGCTCCACCATTCCATTTGTTGTATTGGGAAAAAGCAATTTCTTCATTTTTACCGGCACGATAGTTCTGGGAAGACCTATAAATTCCATTCACCAATAATCCCCATTTTGGTGTGCTCAGATTGATAGAAGCCAATGTCTGAATAGCATTGCCATTTGACTCATATCCTGCGCCAGCCATACCATTCCACTTTTTGACAGCATTGAATCGTGGCTGTTTGATTTTAAAATTGAAGCCACCGCCAATTGCATTTCCCGACAAGGATTCTGCAGGTCCAAAACTTACTGAAATATTTTGCAGGTTGTTAGGTTCAATATAGGAACTGATTGGATCCATCCTGTCCGTACATGCGCCAAACATGGCCATTCCATCGATTGTTGTATTTATTTGCCCGGCATTTAAACCGCGAATTGTTGGCTCAAGTGCAAAGTTTCCACGCTTGATCATACTTACGCCTGGTATGGATTCCAGGATTTCATCTGTAGAAATCTGGAGATTTTTTGGTTGTTTTTTATTCCTGGAATTCTGGCCGTTTAAATCATTCTGAATGACAATTTCTTTAAGAAGAATATTTTTCGTTTCGAAACTATCTGATTGAGCAATGGACTGCAAAGAATACAATCCAATGCAAATGATTATGCAAAAAGATTTTAAAAACATAGTACTTATTTAAAAGTTCCCCGCCCAAAGGCGGGGAATAAATGATTAAAATAAAATATCAATTGTCGCGTCTTCAACGACAACTACGCCTTCATTTTTTAATTTGAAATGTAACCGCCAATTGCCGGTCATGGTGAAATTTACTTTTCCCTTATAATATCCATTTTCAGTGTTAACCGGATTTACATTATTGGGAGAACTGTGGCCCATTGAAGGCATCTCCGGAGATAAGACAATTTCAAGATTATCTACAGCAGGAAATGACATCATCGTTTCCTTTTTATTTATCAATATTTGGAAATCATTCAAGCCTACAAAAAAGGCCTTTGAAGGAACAAGTGAAACCTGGTAATTGATGCCATCTGTACCAACGTAAGATCCTGTGGTCTTTAATGCAGAATTATTAATTTTTACAGAGAGCGACCTGGTTTCATCACCAGCAGTTACGTTTACAACCCATGCATTCATTCCGGAAGCCATCGTAAATACTATTCCACCCTCATACATTTTTGTAATTGGATTATATACTGGTTGTACTACCGGACTACTATGTTTCATTGTACCCATATCCATCACGGGGTTTAGTTTAATTGATGCATTGTTTATCGGATTCCCTTCCGCACTTGTATAGGTAAGATAGAGGGTTTGAAAGCCTGTTTTCAAAGAATCATTGGCCCAAAGTGTGATTTTTTCAGCATTCGAAAATGTCGCCACTGCCAATTTTATTTTATTTGGGATGAAGGGTTCAGGAGTTACATTTTCTTTTTTGCAAGATGCAAAAACAAGTGATATAGCCATCAGGCATAGAAATACTTTATTCATTGGAAAATAAATTTTTTGATATAGCATTATCCGCTATAAATTATTAAAAGAAATAAATTGTATGTAATAATTAATCCGGCAAAGAATCGGGTAATTCTTGTAATTTTTGCCTTGGGATTATTGTTTGTTAAAGATTGGAAATGCAGAGCGCTTATGAAGGGGGATGAAATATCGGAAAGGAAATTGTTGATACACGATTGTCATTAATCACCCTAATTCTGGTTCTTTCTCCCGGAAAAGTAATTGTTGGTAAAACAAATCTTTCACTATTTACATAGAGTTTTATTTCTTTAAGAATTTCAGGCACTTCTTTAGAATCTTTCTTTTCGAGTTCTTTTTTCAACTGGCAATGTCCGTTACATTTTAATTTTGGCTTATCCTTATTTTCACAAAATTCACGGGTAATATCTGCCTGGTTTATATAGAAATCTGCCATCACTATGGCTTTGCTGAAATTTTGTACCAGCATAGCGATGATTAAGGATATGACAACGAAGAATTTCAATTATGCAAAACTATGCCAATGAGGAAATGGATCTCTGTTTTAAAACAGTCAATTAAATGATTTCAATCATCTATATTGTTCAGTTATATATTTGAACACCTATAAAAAAAATTTGAAAAAATTTCAATTTAGGGTTTATACTGTTGAAATAAAATAAAATACAGTGGAACCTTGGGTTTGAAAATTAAAAATTTTTTGCTCTAATTAAGTTAAGTTTGAAAAATGAAAACCCGCACTATTTCACCAGAAATAAAGGAAGACAAACAAGCAACTCAAAAAGAAATTCAATTTCTTGAAGGACCTCAAAGCCGGTGGGAAGATTTTAAATATGTTATGAGTGTATCATTTCAATTTGTAAAAGGATTCAGGGCATTACATTTTGTAGGACCATGTGTCACTGTCTTTGGATCTGCCCGTTTTAAAGAGGATTCCATATACTATCAGCAGGCAAGAGAGCTTTCCGGGCAAATAGCATTATTAGGGTTTACCATTATGACAGGAGGAGGACCAGGAATTATGGAAGCAGCCAATCGTGGAGCGAAAGATGTAGGTGGAAAAAGTGTCGGATGTAATATTGTATTACCTCATGAGCAAAATCATAATCAGTACTTAGATAAATGGGTAGACATCAAATACTTTTTTATCAGGAAAATGCTGCTTTTAAAATATTCCTATGCCTTTGTAGTAATGCCCGGAGGCTTCGGCACTTTGGATGAATTTTTTGAGGCAATTACTTTAGTACAAACGAAAAAAATACAAATGTTCCCTATCATCATTTTCGACAGAGAGTTCTACCAAAATATTTTAGAACACAATCAAAAGATGGCTGAAGTGGGCACTATTTCCATTGATGATGAAAACCTTTATTTAGTTACAGATTCTATACCTGATGCGATCGCATACATCAAAGAAAAAAGTATTGCCGCTTTTGGATTAAAATACATGAAACCGAAGACTGCATATAAGGGTTTGTTTGAAGAAGCATTAAATTAGCATTAAATCATTAGTACCTCCATTCAGGCTAAATTTTTAGAATAGATTATTTAAACTTTTGCCAGAATGCCGCCTTTTATAAAGTATTGAAATAGCCTATTTTTATATTACCTTTGCCCGCCCAAATGAAAATTTGCCGGGTATTTTATTTTACAATCAAATGCTGATGAACAGGATACCGCCAAAACGGGATACAGCAATAAAAAAATAACCTGTTGAATAAAAATGGATACACAGAACGAAGAAACAACTCCGGAACAACCGGAATTATCCAACGCTGAACAAACGGAATTATCTATCTCTGAACAACCACAGGGTGGTATTGAAGGTGTTCCTTTTCCTGATTTTCCTGATACAGAATCTACTGCCGCAGCTCTTGAGCCACAGCAATCTGATGTTCAGATCCAGGAAGCTGCTTTGGCTTCAGCTCATGATGATTTTGAGTGGGATATCGACAAGAGAAATGTCACATCTTACAGCAAATCTGAAAGAGAAAAGTATGATGAGGTTTATGACAAAACCTTCAAGCAAATCAATGACAATGAAATGGTTACAGGTATGGTCGTGGGTTTGACCAAGACTGACGTTGTAATCAACATTGGCTTTAAAAGTGATGGTCTTGTAGCATTGAATGAATTTCGTGATACACCAAACTTAAAAATTGGTGACGAGGTAGAAGTAATGGTTGCTGAAAAAGAAGATAAAGATGGTAATCTTCATCTTAGCCGCAAGCAGGCCCGCACAACACGTGCATGGGAGAAAATTGTGGAAATGCACAAAACCGGCGAAATTGTTACCGGTCATGTTACCAGCAAAACCAAAGGTGGTCTTATCGTGGATGTATTTGGAATGGAAACATTCTTACCAGGATCTCAGATCGATGTGAAGCCTGTAACTGATTACGATCAGTTCGTAGGTAAAACCATGGAATTTAAAGTGGTTAAGATCAATGAAGCAATCAAAAATGCAGTGGTTTCCCATAAAGCACTTATTGAAAGCGATATTGAACAACAGCGTGCTGAAATTATCGGCAAACTGGAGAAAGGTCAAGTATTGGAAGGAACAATCAAAAACATTACAGACTTTGGAGCATTCCT
>JBDTEF010000126.1:0-6674 GCA_039922615.1 Ginsengibacter sp. | reverse complement strand
ACATCCTGCCCGGATTCCACATGAATACTGGCGTCATAGAATTCAAATGGTAAAAGCAATGGGATGTAATACAGTAGCAATTTATATTTTCTGGAATTACCTGGACACTTCTCCCGGTGTTTTTGATTTTAAAACCGAAAACAGGAATGTTGCGGAGTTTATAAAAATATGCCGGGAAGAGAAGATGTGGGTATTATTAAGGCCGGGGCCATACGTTTGTGGTGAATGGGATTTTGGCGGAATTCCTTCCTACCTTTTAAAAATCCCTGACATTAAAATCCGCTGTAGTGACTTACGCTATATGAGTGCCGTTACTAATTATATCAATCATTTATCAAAGGAAATTGCTCCATTGCAATGCACGAATGGAGGTCCGATTTTAATGGTACAAATTGAAAATGAATATGGCAGTTTTGGCAATGACAGAAATTACATGGAAGCACTTAGAAGTATATGGTTGAAGAATGGCATAAATGTTCCTTTTTATACTTCAGATGGCGCAACTCCATACATGCTGGAAGCTGGCACCCTTGAAGGTGCAGCCATCGGTCTTGACAGCGGTTCTGATGAGGCAGATTTCGATGAGGCAAAAAAACAAAACCCAAATGTACCTGCATTCAGCAGTGAAACATATCCGGGATGGCTAACACATTGGGGTGAAAAATGGGCGACAACAGACACAACCAGTATTTTAAAAGAAATTCGATTCTTATTGAAAAATAAAAAATCCTTTAATTTTTATGTGATTCATGGCGGAACAAATTTTGGATTTACAGCCGGCGCAAATGCGGGTACCGCAGTCAGCTATCAACCAGATGTAACCAGCTATGATTATGATGCGCCAATTGACGAACAGGGAAATGCAACACCAAAATATTATGTATTGAGAAATCTCATCAGCCAATATGTTGACTATAAAATTCCTTCTATTCCTGCACCAATCCCTACAATTGATATTCCATCTATCCAAATGAAGATTTACAATTCTTTATGGAATGTACTCCCGAAACCAATCCTTTCTGTGCAGCCAAAACCTTTTGAAGATTTTGACCAAAACCAGGGATTAATGCTATATCGAACAAAGCTCATCGGTCATAAAAGCGGAACGCTTACTATTACTGAACCGCATGATTATGCGCTTGTATTTTTAGACGGAAAATTTATTGATACCGTTTTTCGTGATGGTGGAAAGTGGAATGTAAAATTACCTAAAACAGACAGTAAATTTCCTGTGTTGGATATTTTGATGGAAGGAATGGGCCATATCAATTTTGCCCAATACATGATTGATAGAAAAGGAATCACTGACCGGGTTACATTGAATGGAATGACATTAATGAACTGGGAAATTTATCCTTTTCCTTTTGATGAAAAATTTGTTCAAAATGTAAAAAAGGGTGTCGTTGATAGTTCAAAAAACGGCATCTTTTTCAAAGGAGAATTTAACCTGAATGCTGTTGCGGATACCTATATTGATATGAGCAATTATAAGAAAGGAATGGTGTATATAAATGGTCACAATTTAGGAAGATATTGGTATATTGGTCCTCAGCAAAGATTGTACTGTCCTGCATCGTGGCTAAAAAAAGGCAAAAACGAGATTACGGTTTTTGATTTGTTGCAGAAGGATGCATTTACGGTGAAGGGAGTGAAAACATTGAAGTAACAACTATTGCATTAAAGTTCTATTGCTACCAATTCTTTGCCCAATTTATGCAATGCAGCTTCTATCTTTTTTGCCTGGGCTTTGCGTGGCTTTTTTATACCGGTGGCATAGTGACTAATTTGCATCTGATTTATCCCTGTAAGCCGTTCAAAGGCAGCATTGGTAAATATTCCTTTGTAATATCCCAAAAGGCTTTCTGTATCAAATTTATAAACAAGTTTAAATTTGCCTTCTGCATATTTTTCTCTGTTTTCTTTATCAATCTCCTTCAATGTCTCAATGCAGTCTAGAACATCCTGTTTACAGGAAGCTACTGTCTCACCTCCGCCGGTGATAGCGTCATTCCCCTCGGCATAAGCCCAAAACAGATCTTTGCTTCTTTCAATAATGATTTTTATAGTTCTCATTTCTTATTATTTTAATTTTTTTAAAGGCTCATTTCCTTTCGTAATTTTTTCTCCAGCCCTTTACCTAATTCTTTGTTTCCGTGATTTGGGATGGTTACCTGCTTATCACCTTTTCTATAAATCTCATGGCTACCTTTCCTTGTCTATAAAATTCCCAACCGCAACGTTTAACTTCCCGGATAAATTCACTTGACTTCATTTGGCTTAGTTAGATGAATCAAAGGTATTACTTTTAATACTTTTTTTAATAAATATTTGCAACCTTTTTATATACACCAGGTTGCAAAATATTCAAAAGTCATTTTTTGGAAAACCAAGGTGATTTTTAATTATACCGAATGTAAATAGAAATAGTCCTGTAAAAGTTCTTAAATCAGCATATTACCATCTAATATTTCCTCATTGTCCTTCTGAGTATTTTATAAATGAAATGGAATTACTCGAGATTTCCTTAATCTCCTGCTTCAATTTGAATCCGGTTTTGCAGAAGAAACCAAAAGACTTTATCGCATTTCAATTTTAAAATAAATAGAACAATTAATCTGTTAGAGCCGTAGGCTCGATTCATTTTGTAACAACGGATTTCAATCCGTTGCTCAAATACCATAATTTACCGAGAGCCTTAGGCTCAATTCATATTTGAATTTTATTGAGACGCAATATGCACCGAACCTACAGTTCTCATTAAATTTTTTACTTTTAGTCAACGGGTTAAAAACCGTTGTTAAAATATTAATCAATGCTACGCATCTGTAAGAGCTTCTTTCTCATTTTTAGCACCAATTCATCGCAAATTTGAACTACTTTTTGCATACTTTAAAAAGCAAAAAAGATATTCTTAAAATCTTGCCATCAATTTAAAATTTATCAATCGTGGAGTAAGCCTGTTCGGAATGCTAAATGTATTATTCGCAAAATCTTTTATCAATTGATAGGAAATCACATTCGCCCGGTCTATGAGATTGAATACTTCAAGGCTAGCCCAGATATTTTCAAAACTCCGGAACGGAGAATGGCTGCGCCTTTCCGATTTATCGCTAAGCAATAATGCGCTGAAACCCACGTCCACACGAATATACGGTTCAATGGTAAGTGCATTCCGGTACTTCGCGTTATTCGGAATATTATAGCTCATGTTGCTTCCGTAGATTGTGTTTAAATGAACCCGAAAATTTTTATTTGTGCTTAAATAATCCTGTAAAAAAAGTCCAACTGTGATTAATCTGTCACTTGGCCTTCTCACATAACCGACTTCAGTTTTGACACTATCTGCAATTACCTGGTTGATGGTTTGGGAATTAATGATTTCTCCTTCAGCGTTTTTATAATTATAATAAAAATCATTATTTAAATCTTCCATCGTTCTACTTACACCTAAGCTAAGCCAACTCTCTGCATCCTTTACCAATTCTGTAAAGATGCGCGTTTCTATACCAGCCGCATATGCTTTGGCATTATTTTCACCAGAATACCTGATCCTTACATTATCCAAATCGTATGATACCACATCCGTGAGCGATTTATAATACAACTCTGTTGTAATTCTTACCGGCACGCCTTTCCTCGCCAGGTTATAATCAAAACCGCCTGTGAATTGAATACTCTTTTGACTTTTTAAATCAGTATTTATGGTACCATCGGGTCTTCGTAATTCTCTATAAAAAGGTGGCTGATCGTAAATGCCTGCCGAAGCTTTAAAAATGATATCCCGCTTCCAATAAGGCTTATAGCTGATCTGCCCACGTGGGCTCACAAGGAATTCCTTGTTCAATGAATTGTAATTAAACCGCACACCTAATTGCAAGGTTATATCTCTAACGGTGTTGCCTATCCGAATATTATCCTGCACGTATCCGCTGTATTTATCTACCAATAAATCTTCTTTTGATTTAAGCAGGCTGCTAAAAGTAAGATTATTGGGATCATAAGGCAGCGTGTATCCTGCACTGTCTTTTCTTTCCCATTCGTTTAACTTGTCATGTATATTGGTGTGATCCAAACCTGCACCCCATTGTATAAAATGTTTTCCCAGGTCAGCACTTCCTTTATGGCTAAAATTATAAGAATTAATGCTCAACTCGTTCCTGGCATAATTTTGAAAAACGCCTGCGCCAAGTGGATTGGTAATCTGTCCAAAATCCGGCTTGGTTTTATCAAAACTTCTTTCCCCAAAAAGGTAAGAACCGATAATGTCAAAATTTTCTTTCTCATTATCTCCATAGCGGCTGAACATCCACTTCAGTTTTACCTTGTTGTTTACTTTTTGAATTAAACTCAGGCCCAACAAATTATTATTATAACTATCTTTTTCCTGGCCATCAAAAAATATGTCGAGGCCAATGTTGGCTGTAAATAATGGAGAGAATACTGCAGTAGATTTTTGTGCTGATTCAGGAATTAATGTAAAAGATGAACCCGACAAAATACCTAACATTTCTAATTGAAATTTATCCGAAATCTTATATGTCAGCAACGCTTGCAGGTCAGATGCTGATGGCGTATAATTTCCTTTAGTTTCCTGGCTACTCAATAAATTTTTATTGGTTTTTGTGCGGGCACCAAACTGCCAGGTAAATCTTTTATTATGTGTGATGCCCTCCAGGTGTACGCCCTGTTCGAGAAGTCCGATATAAACTGAACCACCAAGCTTTACAGGATTTCTGTATTGAATATCTAAAACACTGCTTATTTTATCACCATATTTTGCCTGGAATCCGCCATTGTAGAATTGAATATTTTTTACCATTTCCGGGTTAATAAAACTTAGGCCTTCCTGTTGTCCATTACGAATTAAAAATGGCCGGTAAATTTCAAAGTCATTTACATAAATCAGGTTTTCATCATAGTTACCTCCACGAACTGAATATTGAGAGGTAAGTTCATTGTTACTCCCAACAAGGATTTTAATCAACCCTTCCACGCCACCGGTGGCGGATGGTAGCATAACGGCATTCTTAGGATTTATTTTTACCAAACCCGTTTCAGTCCTATCTTTCTCATTATTAACGAACACTTCGTCCAACAATTTTCCTGAAGGAACTAATTTCACTTTTACATATTCCTGTTCGTTTTCACTTAGATAAAAATTTTGCTTTACTTCCTTATAACCTGCATGTGAAAAAATTAATGCAATCGCTTTTTGTGAAGGAATATTTATTTTGAATGTACCGGAATCCGAGGCTGAAATACCTTCTGATTTTCCAAGGATGGTAACACTTACCCCTGGAATTGGATTTTCGTTTTCATCAATAATAATCCCCGTTACAGTAGCAGCTTTCTTTTGACCAAAAGACGTAGAACACACAATCAAAAAAAGAAAAAGAATGCCTGTTAATTTCATGGCGTGAAGATAATAGTTATTGAATTGCGATTTAATATTTGATAACGAAAAATAATCCCCGGTTTTAAACTAAAATCTGGCAATAATGTTTTTGTTATTTGCTCAAACGCCTATACCAACATTACTAAGTCCTGTATAGAATCAGATTCAATTACCTACTTTTGAAAAATGAGAAAATTATTACCCTTTATAGTTGTTTTTTTCATGATCTCTTGCAACGAAATGATAAAACCTGAAAATCAAAAGATAATTACGGAAGACGTAAAAGTGAAAGACACCTTTGATCTGCTTTGTCAATACTGGGAATTAGAAGATGCAGATAACCCGGGTATTAAGGATATCGCATTTAAGGAAAATGGAATCAACTATTTGCCGGGGATCAATTTTTCCGTAGATACTACTTTTTTGGAAAACCCAAAAGGAGCGATGACCTACGGGAGTTTTTCTCTTCAGCACAATACCATTGATGCGAGATTTGATGATGGAAGAAAAGCCGTTTATAAAATTCTTCAACTAAATGATAGCGGTTTGGTTTTACGTCGCAAAGGAACAGATAAAGACACGAAATTATATTATAAAGCAAGCAATACTTTTTGGCCCAATCCTGCTGAAAATGCATTTTCAAAGAATAATTACAGCTGGGTGATCAAACCGAAAAAGCAAGAATCTCCGGAAGAAATAAAGAACCGGTCAAAAAAATGCGTACAGTTTTACGCATATTATTTCAAAGGATTTGCAACCGGCAAGGCAAAAAAAATAACTTTTAATGATTTGCCATCCTGCTTCCAATGGTATGAGGGTGGTATCTATATTCAGAACGAAGATAAGCTTGACAAAAAATGGATGGATTGTTTTTATTCCAGTGACCAGGCGTTTAAGGCCAGGCAATTATTAGAAGATGTACTGATGAAAAAATATGATTGGGATACCACGCAATCAAGCTGGGTAAAGCAGACTGCGCTTGTACTACAGCAAATTCATGACAAGATGTGATTAATGGATAATGGATGATGGATAATTGATAATTGATAATTGTAAGTAAATTCATAGCAATCACCGAAGTCTTAAGAGCAACATTCAATTACTACAGAATTTGTTTAATGATGTTGCCGGACTATTTATTTTTATTGTGTGGTAGGATAATCTGCAAATAAAAACTAAGCTACAACTCTTTCAATTGCGCAATCATATCTGAAGGATTTTCTGCACTAAAAACTGCATTTCCCGCTACCAATACATCGGCGCCTGCATTAATGATTTG
>JBDTEF010000125.1:0-5423 GCA_039922615.1 Ginsengibacter sp. | reverse complement strand
TTGGATGGCAGATTGTTGAATTGTTGAATTGTTGAATTGTTAGATTGTTAGATTGTTAAGATGCCATTAGTCATAACCTACCTTTTGCCAATAATGGCAAATCAAGTCTGTGAAAATATAACCTCGTAACTAAAAGATCACCTTACCTATCCCTGTTCAGCTAATGAATTCTTGATTAACTCCATCGCGATCTCCAACTGCTCTTTTTCAGAAAGGTTACTGTTATTAATTTCAATTGCATCTTTTGCTTTGCGTAGTGGACTTTCTTCCCGATTGGAATCAATATAATCCCTCATTTCGATATTGGCTTTCACCTCTTCAATGGTAATATTTGGATTTTTTTCAAACATTTCCCGGAATCTTC
This sequence comes from Ginsengibacter sp., assembly GCA_039922615.1. Lineage (GTDB taxonomy): Bacteria > Bacteroidota > Bacteroidia > Chitinophagales > Chitinophagaceae > Ginsengibacter. The sequence goes on along the minus strand of JBDTEF010000125.1, from coordinate 5,059 downwards.
TCTCTACCCTAATCTTTTCATCAGCAGTCATAAAAATCTTCACTTCCGCATTAGGAAAAACTTTGGTCCCTATATCCCGGCCATCCATAATAATTCCTTTTCCCTCTCCCAGTTTTTGTTGCGCCGCCACTGCGAATTCTCTTACTGATTTGATGGCAGCTATATCAGATACCTTTTCAGCAATTACCATATCACGAATAAGGTATTCTACATTCTCTCCATTCAAAACTATTTCACACCTGCCATTTGAATCATTGAGTTCAAATTCGATTTCAATATTAGCGAGTGCTTTTTTTATTTCATTCTTATCAGAAAAGTCAATATTATTTCTTAAGAAATACAGCGTAATTGCCCGGTACATTGCGCCACTATCCACATACAAATAATCTAATTTTTTAGCGAGTTGCTTTGCCAGCGTACTTTTGCCACATGATGACCAGCCGTCGATTGCAATCGTTATTTTCTTTGACATGAATACAAAAATCACTAAAAATTTAGCAACTTCAAAAAGGGATTTGAAAAATTTTATTTAGTATTTCGGTCATGTAAGAAACTGAAAGAGTACATTGCTTATTTCTCATCTCTATGACTCTCCTCGAATTATGTCGTGGTTGTCTCCATGCATTCCTCATTTGGCCAGATACTTAATTATTCATCACCGCGGTTTAGAGGTCGCCAAACCAAGAGTTTGGTTCAGACTTACTTCTCATATCGGGCTCTAAAATAAACCTTCCTGGTTTTCTGCGAAGTGGTCCAGGTATACACTTGGGCCGTGGTTCGTGTCTGCACGAACCATCCTTAAGATGTACTGTCTAGTATATGCAGCAAAGCCGCTTTGGAGTCGCAAACCAAGAAGGTTTCATTCAGAGTTAATTCTAATAAAAGGCTCTCAAATAAACTTTCCTGGTTTTCTAAGACGTCGTTAATGTGTGCACGTAACATCCTTGGGCCTGGTTCGTGTGTGCACGAAACATCTTTAGGATAAACAATTTTATATACACCAAAGCCGTTTAGAGGTCGTCAAACCAAGAAGGTTTCATTCAGAGTTACTTCTAATAAAAGGCTCTTAAATAAACCTTCCTGGTTTTCTGCGAAGTGGTTCAGGTATACACTTGAGCCGTGGTTCGTGTCTGAACGAAACACATAAAGGCTGAGGTAATTTGAATCGCAATTCTTCAATTCCCACATACGATGGCACAAAAAAATGCCGCTGAAAATCAACGGCATTTTATACACAAAAATTAAAATATTAAACCTCAGATGGTTTTTCTTTTTTCACGCCACCTTTTACCTCAAAAATGATCTTTGAATTTTCTTTATCCAAAGAAGCAATTAACGTATCGCCACTTTTCACATTCATATTCAAAATCTCTTCTGCTAATGGATCTTCAAGGTATTTCTGAATTGCACGATGCAACGGACGCGCACCAAATTGAGAGTCATATCCTTTTTCAGAAATAAACTTTTTAGCTTCTTCTGAAAGGTCAAGCGTCAATCCAAGATTCACTAATCTTTTAGTAACACCTTTCATCAGGATATCAATAATGGAGAAAATATTTTCCTCAGTAAGCTGGTTAAATATCACCACATCATCAATCCTGTTTAAGAATTCCGGGCTGAAAGTACGCTTCAATGCTTTCTCGATTACCGCTTTATTATTTTCTTCCGCATTGGCGATCCTGGAAGAGGTAGTAAATCCTACACCATCACCAAAATCTTTTAATTGTCTCGCCCCAATGTTGGAAGTCATGATGATCATTGTATTTTTAAAATCTATCTTTCTGCCAAGACCGTCAGTCAATTGTCCTTCATCTAAAACCTGCAATAAAATATTGTAAATATCCGGATGCGCTTTTTCTATTTCATCTAAAAGAATCACAGAATATGGTTTCCTTCTTACTTTCTCTGTCAACTGGCCACCTTCTTCATACCCGACATATCCCGGAGGCGCTCCTATCAACCTGGAGACAGTAAATTTCTCCATGTATTCACTCATATCCAATCGAATCAATGAATCATCACTGTCAAACATATACCTGGCAAGAGACCTGGCCAATTCTGTTTTACCGACACCAGTAGGTCCCAGGAAAATAAAGGTACCTATTGGCTTCTTTGGATCTTTTAAACCAACCCGATTTCTTTGAATGGCTTTTACAACTTTTAGCAATGCATCATCCTGTCCCACAACAGCTTCTTTTAAATCATCTGCCATCCTGCGCAGTTTTACTGTCTCTTCCTGCACCATTCTTTTCACCGGAATACCTGTCATCATACTTACCACTTCTGCTATCGCCTCTTCATTGATGGGATACCTTTTATTTTTACTTTCTTCTTCCCAATCAGCCTTCGCTTTTTCAAGATTTTCCTGCAATTTCTTTTCAGTATCACGAAGTGAAGCCGCCTCTTCAAACCGCTGACTTTTCACCACTTTATTTTTCTGGTGCTTGATGTCATCTATTTGTTTTTCCAGATCAATGACTTCCTGCGGTACATTGATATTTTTCAGGTGAACACGCGCACCTACTTCATCCAGCACGTCAATTGCTTTATCCGGCAACAGGCGATCTGTCATATATCTTTCGCTCAATTTTACACAAGCCTCAATAGATTCCTGGTCATAAATCACGTTATGATAATCCTCATATTTGCTTTTGATATTGGTGAGAATTTCTATCGTCTCTTCTACACTTGGTTGCTCAACCAATACTTTCTGAAAACGACGATCTAATGCGCCATCTTTCTCGATATACTGCCTGTATTCATCTAACGTAGACGCACCTATACATTGCAATTCGCCACGTGAAAGTGCTGGTTTAAAAATGTTTGAAGCATCCAATGAACCACTTGCACCGCCGGCGCCTACAATGGTATGTATTTCATCAATGAATAAAATGACGTCGCGGTTTTTTTCCAATTCATTCATGATCGCTTTCATTCTCTCCTCAAATTGTCCACGGTATTTTGTACCCGCAACAAGTGCTGCAAGATCAAGAGAAACTACTCTTTTATCAAACAATACACGGCTTACTTTCCGTTGCATGATCCGCAAAGCAAGGCCTTCAACAATGGCTGTTTTACCCACTCCCGGCTCACCAATCAAAATCGGATTATTCTTTTTACGACGGCTAAGGATTTGAGAAACTCTCTCTATCTCGGTCTCACGACCTACAATAGGATCAAGCGTTCCCATTTCTGCCAGCTTGGTGATATCCCTTCCGAAATTATCCAAAACAGGTGTTTTAGATTTGGTCTGGGGCGCACCGGCTTTCGCAGGTCGCTGTTGCTGGGTATACCCTTTGCGTTCTTCCTCAAAGTCTTCGCCTTCTTCTTCGGGAAATTCGGCTTTCGGTTCTATTTTCACGTATCCTAATTCGCTTTTAAACATTTCATAATCCACATCAAACTGATTCAGGATCTGTGTGGCAATATTTTCTTTATTCTTTAGGATCGAAAGCATTAGATGCTCACTTTCCACCATTGGGCTCTTATTAGATTTGGCCTCCAGTACAGTAATTCTAATTACTTTCTCCGCCTGTTTGGTTAGAGGTAATGAATTAATATTGGAAATATTTTTGCCGGTTTTATCTTTTACGGCCAATTCTATTTCTTTACGTAGCTCATAAAGATCTACATTCAATGATTTTAATATTTTCATGGCAGTATTTTCCCCATCCCTGATGAGGCCAAGAACCAAATGTTCTGTTCCTATGAAATCATTTCCCAATCGCAATGCTTCTTCACGACTGTATGAAATAATCTCTTTTACTTGTGTTGAGAAATTGTTGTCCATTTATTTAAACAATTTTAATGCTATACAATAATAATAATAAATTCCTGTAATTAACGTACTAAGGAGTGTTTTTGTTATTTAAAAGTAGATAATTAAAGGTTAAAAACAGGGGAGAGTTTTAAAGATTAACTAACGGAAGCTTTTTAATAAAATTCAATCATATCAACGAATTCTAATCTAATCTTTTTGATATCTTTGATTGAAACCATTCAGCGTAAATCACGAAACAATGAATTTCAAAATTGATACCAAAGAGAAAATGTACGTCATTACTGTCGAAGAAGATTTTTTGACTGTAAATATGACAGGTGAGATGAGAAATTTACTGTTACCTTATCTCGATCAAACAATTAAAAATATCATTATCAATCTAAAGCAGGTAAATCAATTAGATGTTGAAATGGCGGTTTGCCTTGCAGAAATACAAGCTACTTTTTATGAAGCAGGCAATTCAATGGTGTTATGTGAACTGAAAAAAAATATACAAAATTATTTAGACGAAAAAGATCTGTCAGATCAATTGAATATCACACCTACTGAGAGCGAGGCCTGGGATATCGTACAAATGGAAGAGATAGAAAGAGAATTTCTCTGACTCAATTTTGATAATGGTTTGATAGTTGCTACATGAATTACGATTATACCACTTGTGCTTATTTTTTAATTTTAAAATGATATAATGATCGGAGTAACTATCCTGGGAAGCAATTCCGCAGTACCTGCTCATTCGAGGCATCCTACCTCACAGGTCGTTCAAATTGATGATTACCAATTTCTAATGGATTGCGGTGAAGGCACCCAAATGCAAATGAATCGCTATAAGATCAAGAAAAATAAAATAAACCACATCTTTATTTCTCATTTACATGGAGATCATTATTTTGGATTAATTGGTTTGATCACTAGCTATGCATTAAACAACCGAACACAGGATTTGCACATTTATTCGCCATTTGGATTGCAGCAAATTATTCACCTACAACTAAATACAGTAGACGCAAAACTGCCTTTTCAATGTATTTTCCATGAATTAAATGAAGAGGGAATTATCCTGGAAGAAAAAACAACAACAGTTGAATGCTTCAAAGTAAATCACCGCATCGCGTGTTTTGGATTTATTTTCAGGGAGAAAAAAAATCCAAGAAGAATAAATATTGAACAGGTTAATCAATTCCTTATCCCATATGAGTTCTATGATCATTTGCATAAGGGAGAAGATTATACAACGCCCAATCATGAGGTAATTAAAAATGAAATTTTAACGACCGC
>JBDTEF010000124.1:0-4960 GCA_039922615.1 Ginsengibacter sp. | reverse complement strand
GCAGGGTATTTGGCTTCCATTTCCTTCATGGCATTCGCCGTCCAATCTATTACCGCTAATTTCTGAACAGTATCCATAACAGCATCCCGATGAATTAAGGTATATGAATAGAGTGGCATTTCATCTTCTTTAATTTGTTTCTGGATCTCTTTTAATTTTTTATAACGACGGTAAATCCTGTACGTACCAAATTCTGAAAAGTTCACTTCTTTTTTTCCTTCTACTATATGGTCATTAAGAAACCAGGCTACCGGTTGGAAATTAGAATACCAGGGATATTTTGTGGTATTGCTATGGCAATCATAGCAGGAAACTTTCAAAATTTGCTGTACATTTTCCGGTATATTCTGTACCGCAGCTATTTGATTGGCGGCAATTTCTTCACCTGCATTTTTTTGTGGTCTGAAAAATTGAATTATTATCAAAGCGATAAGTAATACCACCAGTATAGGTCTTATGATCTTTACGATCTTTTTCATTTTTATAAAGTTTTAATCTGGTAAAAGTAAAGGATATTTTATCCTTTATTGATGATGCTAATCATAAAAAAGATAGTTGAAAGTAAATGTAATTAAAATCCAGGTTCGAATTTTTTCTTCGGTTACAGATTACTTCTACTATTAAATATTCGTCAAAGAAATAAGAATTATTGATTATATTTTTTCCGGATAATTTCCTTTTCGTTACTGCAAATTCAACTTTTTTTCAATAAAATATATTCTATGTTTCTATAAAATTACCTGGCTACTGGTAATCAATATTCAGGATAGAAACATCCTCTTCACATGCAGTGGCAAGAAATAAAATATGATAGCGCTCATATTTTTTTCTGACTGGGCTTAGTTTTGATGAGGTAGGGCAGAATGAAATTTGCAAAGCATTTTTAAATTTTGCATCAAATGAAAACCAGGTTAAATTATCAATATCAAATTACTATTTTCTTATTTATTTCAATAATTGTATTTTCCACAAGTTCTCTTATTGCACAAAATGAGAATGAAGAATTAAAATTAAATATTCAAATAAGGCCGCGCACAGAATTTCGAAACGGCCTTTTTACCCCAATTCTGGAAGGCCAGAAACCGGCATTTTTTATTGGACAACGCACGCGCATTGGACTTAATTATTCAAAAAATAAAAAATTACAAATCGGTTTAAGCACCCAGGTAGTAACTACGTGGGGTAATGATCCCCAGGTGCAGTCAACCGCAAATGATATTTCTCTTTATGAGGCCTGGGCGCAACTACATTTTAACCAGGCCTGGAGCCTGAAAATAGGAAGGCAGGTACTGTCTTATGTTGATGAAAGAATATTAGGAAAGCTGGATTGGAATAATGCAGGACGCAAGCATGACGCAGCTTTGCTGCAATATGAAAAAAATAAATTTAAAGGAAATTTGGTATTTGCTTTCAATCAAAATTCCGAGAAAGTCACCAATACTTTTTATGATAATTCATTAAGTCAGCCGTATAAAGACATGGAACTTTTTTGGATGAAATATGAATTCACAAAATCTATCTCTGCGTCTGTCCTTGCAATGAACCTTGGATTTCAAAGTCCTTCAGATTCCTCATCATCGCATTTGCAAACCATTGGAACAAACCTGTATTATAAAAATAATAAGGTGGATATAAGCGGCACTTATTATTACCAATCAGGAAGTAGTGCGGTAGTAAATGCTTCTAAGACTAAAACAAATGCCTGGATGGCGGCAGCGAAGGCTGGTTATAGTTTTAATAAAAATGTCAGCTTTGGCATAGGAAGTGATTATTTAAGCGGGCGGGTTATGAATGCGCCTGCCTCAAAAAATACTTTTTTTAATCCTTTGTATGGAACAGGTCACAAATTTTATGGTTTTATGGATTACTTCTATGTTTCAAGCGCTCATCACAACGTGGGACTTTGGGATTCCTATTTAAATCTTGCATTGAATAACGCTGAAAAACTTAGCTGGCAAATTGCACTTCATCATTTCGAATCTGCAGCACAGGTTATTAACTATTCTGGTGGCAAAGCAAACGCTGCATTGGGCAATGAAGTTGACTTGACTTTTAATTACAAATTGATGAATGAGGTAAAATTAAGCGGAGGATGTTCTCAAATGTTTACTGATCCTTCGATGGGTTTTGTGAAAAATGTTTTGCCTGTTCAGAAAATGAAATCGGTACAAAATTGGGTTTGGTTATCCATTAATTTTAACCCCGAAATATTAATGTACAAATCAAAATAATTTTTTTTCGTTAATGTTTTCCTGGTAAATGCGTCTAAAATAATATCCCATTTCCCCATTGAAACACAGGCTGCAATAATCATAAAATCTCCTCTAAAAATTTTAATTCAGGAATAGAATCTTATTTTTTAACAAGCATAATTAATTCCGAAATAGCAGTAATGGTAATTTTGCATTGTGTTTTTAAATAAATAGAAACAATATTTATCAGCATCAGAAGCCATTAAAAAATACACAAATAAAAATAAAAAAAATAAAATGAAAAATGTAATGTTCCCGATTCACCCAAAAAATACCAGCTATAGAATGTTGTCTATCCTGTTATTTTCATTTGTAATAGCATTTAATGCATGTAAAAATTCAAGCAGTGGCAGCTCGGTTTTGGATCAAAAAAATGATGGCAATGGCGATAACCTCCCTCGTATAACGCAGGAAATGGTAGCTCCGCCAATGTTACCCAAGTTTGAACAGGTAGATAAAGATGGCCCGAAAATAGTCCAGGTGACCTTTACAGTTGAAGAAAAGAAAATAGAAATTGCACCGGGGGATTCTATGTGGGTATTTACATTTAACGGCACGGTTCCGGGACCTATGATCGTAGTTCACCAGGATGACTATATAGAATTAACTTTGAAAAACCCTGCTACTAACACCCAAACGCATAATATTGATTTCCATGCTTCCACAGGTGGTATGGGCGGTGGGGATTTTACTCTTGTAAATCCCGGGCAGGAAGTAAAACTACGATTTAAAGCTACCCGTCCCGGCGTTTTCGTTTATCATTGTGCACCCGGTGGCAGAATGGTTCCCATTCATGTTACTTCCGGAATGAATGGTGCTATTATGGTGCTGCCACGCGAAGGTTTGAATGATGAAAATGGTAATGCGATTACTTTTGATAAAGCCTATTATATTATGCAACAGGATTATTATCTTCCCAAAGACAAAGATGGTAAGGTGTTGAACCTGGCGACTGTGCAGCAAAGTATTGATGCAGTGGGTGAAGCAATGAAAACATTGCAGCCAACGCTGCTTCCTTTTAACGGGCATGTAGGTGCCTTGACAGGCAAGAATGCCATGACGGCTAAAGTTGGGGATAAGGTATTATTTATTACTGGTGAAGCCAATCGCGATACCCGGATCCACCTGATAGGAGGACATGCGGATCTTTACTGGCCTGGTGGAAAATTTAGAAATAAACCACTAACAGATTTTGAAACCTGGGAAGTGCCCGGAGGTTCTGCAGCAGCTGCTTTGTACAAATTCAGAGAGCCGGGAACCTATGCATTTTTAGATCATAATCTTATTGAAGCATTTGATTACGGAGCAATAGCACAGGTAAAAGTAGAAGGAGCATGGGATAGTACCTACATGAAACAGATAGAAAAGCCAACAGCAATCAAATAAGCCTAATAAATCTTTTTTAAAAATTAAAATGATAAAAGGTCCTGGAAGCGGGACCTTTTATCATTTAATTGATGCCTTGTATATGAGAATTTTTTGGTTAATTAATAATTAATATTTTGATGTATTGTAATTTCATAATACAGTTCATTCAATTTTAAATCCTCATTCAATAATCCATCAGGAAAAAAGTTTTCTGCTCCATCGGAACATTTTGTGGGTAGAAAATAGCTTGCATTAAAGTAGGTCGTTCTGTAAGAACGTTTCGTGCAATTTGCCCTATTTTGCAAGGAGATCAATCGAATTTAGCACCCGAAATTTCGGGATTGTTGTGGAACGAAATTAAAAATTTATACACTTTTTTTACCCACAAAATGTTTCTATGGAACATGGGAAATGAAACTCCCTTGCATATGAAAATATCTATTTGCCGATTTTTAGAGAATTGAAAAGTGATTTTTAATTTTTGTTTTCCATAAGCATATTCAAATTACAAAATTTCGTTTATACTTATATATTATGAAGTTTCTGTTTCTCACGACCTGAACTTTAATAATTATATTCTTATTCAATTGACATTACCTAAGGAATTTATTTTATCCTAACAAAGCCACGATGCTTTTACGCAATAGTATTTCCTGATTGTATTTATATAGTGATTAATTTTTTTGGTTAATAATTATCATATTTCATAACCATAAATAATGTGTTTGCAATTTATCCTTCATTACTTTTACTATCTCAATTACTAAAATGAAAAAAATAATTTTCTACTGTTTCATTTGCCTAAGTATTTTTTCCTGCAAATCGAAAACTACTGAAACTCTAAAAGATGTATTTGCCGCAGACATCGATACAACTGTAAAACCAGGTGATGATTTTTTTATGTATGCCAACGGAAAGTGGATAAAAGATAATCCGATTCCTGCGGAAGAAAGTTCATGGGGTATTGGATACATTGTAGAAAATGAAAACCAGGAAAGATTGCGTGGTCTTGTGGAGGCTGCAGCCAAAGAAGGAGGTGCAAAAGGATCAGCATCTCAAAAGGTAGGCGATTTCTGGACAGCCGCAATGGACAGTGTGGCTGTTGAGAAAGAGGGCACTAAAAACCTGCAACCATATTTAGATAAGATAAATGCTATTACTGATCTTCCTTCATTTATCAATACTGTGGCTGATCTTGATAAAATAAACGTAAGCACCTTATTTGCAAATGGCGTAGCACAAGATGATAAAAAAAGCGATGAGATGAGTTTCCAACTCTACCAGGGAGGCCTTGGGCTTCCCGAAAGAGATTATTATTTTAAGACTGATTCTTCTACCGC
>JBDTEF010000123.1:0-9895 GCA_039922615.1 Ginsengibacter sp. | reverse complement strand
GCGCAGCAATTGAATTTGAAAATTTATTCCTTCCCGGAATATATTTACCAGGAAAGTTTACATAAAACGCGGGTAGCCATCGGAGGTAGTCATGGCAAAACCAGTACGACTGCCATGATCATGCATGTGCTTAAAGATGCCGGATTTGATTTTGATTACCTCGTAGGTGCAAGATTAGAAGGCTTTCAACAAAGTGTAAAGATTACCAATGCGCCGGTAATAATTTGTGAAGCAGATGAATACCCGGCAAGTACACTTGAAAAACGCCCTAAATTCCATTTTTTATTTCCGCATATTGCAGTGATAACCGGTATTGCCTGGGACCACATCAATGTATTTCCAACCTTCGATTTTTATCTTTTGCAGTTTACTATTTTTATTGAAAAAATTGAAAAAGGTGGCTTGCTGATTTATAATGATACCGATCCTGTTTTAAAAACAATTGTAGAAAAAAGCAGGCGGAAAGATATCCGATACATTCCTTATTCATTACCCGGCCATTCTATTATCGATGGAAAAACCAATGTGATAATTGGAGAGGAAAAAACGTCTTTGCTTATTTTTGGGAATCATAATTTGTTAAATGTGCAGGCAGCTTATTATGTTTGCAAAGAACTTGGCCTGGCAGATAAGACTTTTGCAAAAGCGATTTCTCACTTTGCCGGTGCAGCTAAACGATTAGAACTCATTGCCAGCAAAGATCATAGCAATGTTTACAGAGATTTTGCGCATGCACCAAGTAAGGTAAAAGCCAGTATAGAAGCTGTGAAAGAGCAATTCCCCGAAAAGGAATTAATTGCTGTGTTAGAGTTGCATACGTTCAGTAGCCTGAATGCAGCATTTATGAGTCAATATAACGCGGCAATGGATAAAGCAGACATTGCCATCGTATTTTACAGCAATCATGCTTTGGAATTAAAAAGAATGAAGCCATTGGAGCCTGCCATTGTAAAAAATGGTTTTCAAAAAAATGGTTTGGAAGTAATAAATAATGTAAACGTGTTAGAAGCACGACTGAAAGAGATAAAAGTTTCCAATAATAATTTTTTATTTATGAGCAGTGGAAATTATGATGGCCTGGACTTGTTGTCGACTTTACAATTACAGTAAAATAGTAATCTTTTTATAAAAAATTAATTTAGAATGGCCATCCAATTATCCCGACCAATTGTTTTTATTGACCTTGAGACCACGGGAATAGATATATGTAAAGACCGCATAATAGAAATAGCTGTCATAAAAATACATCCGGACAGAACAAGAAAAGTGGTACATAAAAGAGTAAACCCCGGGATGCCTATTCCTAAGTTCAGTAGCGATATTCATGGCATTCTCGATGAACATGTAAAGGATTCACCGACGTTTAAAGAAATTGCCCATGATTTAAAAAATTTCATTGCTGATTCAGATCTTTCAGGATATAACTCAAACCGCTTTGATATTCCATTATTGGTTGAAGAATTTTTGAGAGCCAATATAGAATTAGATATGACCGGGCGCCGTATGCTGGATGTGCAGACTATTTTTCACATGATGGAAAAAAGAACCCTGGGGGCTGCTTATAAATTTTATTGTGAGAAGGATTTGATTGATGCTCATTCTGCGGAAGCAGATGCGTCTGCGACGTGGGAAATACTCGAAGCACAATTAGAGCGGTATACACATTTAGGAGAATCATTAGATACGATCTTGAAATTTACAGGCGAAGAAAAACTGATTGATTTTGCCCGTCGGTTATCTTATGACAATGATGTTGAAGTTTTTAATTTTGGAAAGTATAAAGGCAAACCTATCCGCGATGTGCTGAAAGCAGATCCTGGCTATTACCAATGGATCATGAAAGGCGATTTTCCATTACACACCAAGCAAAAGTTGACTGATATTTTTAACCGATCCCTAATAAAAAAATAAATTATTGCTTTATGAAAACATTTTGATAACAATAATTGTAATTTCATTTAAATCTAATTTTTGGAAAAGCTTCTGATAATACCCACTTATAATGAAAGGGAGAATGTGGCTCAAATTCTGAAGGCCGTATTCGACCTGCAGGAAGGTTTTCATGTCCTTGTAATTGATGATGGCTCACCTGATGGTACTGCATCCATCGTAAAATCATTATTTTCTTCCTATCCGGGCCAATTATTTTTGGAGGAAAGAAGCGGTAAATTAGGATTAGGAACAGCATATATCCTGGGTTTTGGATGGGCATTACAAAGGAAATACCGTTTTATTTTTGAAATGGATTGTGATTTCTCGCACAGTCCTGCAGATTTGAATAAATTATACAATGCATGCAAAATAGCTGGTGCTGATGTGGCCGTAGGTTCAAGATATATAAAAGGCGGTAAAATTGAAAATTGGCCATGGGTCAGAGTTGCGATATCACGGGGGGCTTCTTTTTACACGAGGTTACTTACTTTTATGCCGGTAAAAGATCCTACTGCAGGGTTTGTTTGTTATAAATACCAGGTCCTGGAATCCATTAACCTGGATCAGATTTCATTCGTAGGATATGCATTTCAAATTGAAATGAAATTTGCAGCCTGGAAATTAGGATTTAAAATAAAAGAGGTGCCTATTACATTTATTGATCGGCAGCATGGCGCTTCAAAAATGAATAAAGGAATTGTAAAAGAGGGAATCTTAGGCGTCTTGAAATTGAAATGGATGAGCATGTTTAAACATTATCGCAAACGGGTAAAAAAAATTACTACGCATGTCCTGGTACATGATAGCGCTGCTGCCCCAAACAATTAAGTTTGTAGGTTATTGCTTAAAATACAAATATCATTTGTCTCTTACTGCCTGCCAGGATTTTGCTTGTTTACCTGTAACCTAATACCTACAACCTACAACCTACAACTACAACCTACAACCTACCACCTACCGAAACGCCGGATGAAATTGCTGCAGCGTATCTCTTAAATATTCCCTGTCAAGATGCGTATAGATTTCAGTAGTTGTAATACTTTCATGTCCCAGCATTTGTTGTACGGCTCTTAAGTCTGCACCACCTTCTACCAGGTGCGTTGCAAAAGAATGACGAAATGTATGAGGAGAAATTGTTTTAACGATAGATGCTTTTTTAGCCAAATCCTTAATAATTAAAAATATCATTACCCTTGATAATTTTTTTCCTCTCCTGTTTAAAAAAACTACATCTTCAAAGCCGGGTATAACGGGTAGGTGTACCCGAATATTTTCTAAATAAATGTTTATATATTTTATCGCTGAGATGCCAATGGGCACCAATCTTTCTTTGTCGCCTTTACCGGTAATTCTTACAAAACCGGCTTCTTCATAATAACAGGAAAGCTTCAGATTTACTAATTCGCTTACCCTTAATCCACAGCTATACAGGGTTTCAATGATTGCCTTGTTTCTGCCTCCCTCGGGCGTGCCTGCTTCGATGGCATTTATTATTTTCTCAATCTCCTGGATACTCAATACATCCGGCAGTTTTTTAGGAAGTTTTGGGGTTTGAAGTAATGCAGTAGGATCCTTTATAATAATTTGTTCCTGCATGCAATATTTGAAAAAACCTCTCAACCCGGAAATAATTCTTGATTGCGAAGCGGGAGTCATGCCTAGTTCATTAATCCACTGTAAAAAATCTTCCAATCTTTTTAAGTTCACTTCTGAAGGCAACGAATTTTCATTGGTTAATGATAAATATTGCGTTAGCTTGTCCAGGTCACTCAGGTAAGCCATTACTGAATTATCGGATAAAGACCTTTCTAATTGAAGCCAGGATTTAAAACCTTTTTTGTATATTTTCCACATCACAATTAATTCTTTTGAAATATAAGAAAATAAGCGCAAACATTAAGAATGCATTTCGAATTGTCGAAGTCTTATAGTGTTTCGTCGCGCCACGAACCAGGGCCAGCCCCCGGTTAGTATTTTCACTGACCTAAATGAAAAACGACAATTTGAATTTGATCCACTTTTATTTATCCATTTTTCTTAATTGTTTAAAAGATAGATTCAGCACGCTGAAGTCAGAGGAGTGTGGCAAATAAAAATGCCACCATTCTGTCTCTAATTGAATAAATCCGTATTTTTCCATCACCGTTTTCAATACTTTTCTGTTTGTCAATATTTCCGGAGGTAGGGATGAAAAAAGAGCATGTGCCGTATCGGAAAAATTATCGAATCCGGTGGGCATTGATAATTCCTCGCCAGTGCTTAAATTGATTAAAGTAAGATCTACAGATATTCCACGGTTGTGGCCACTTCCTTTTGATGGATCAGCTACATATCGGGGATCTTTTATCTTTTCCCACATCAATTTGGTTACTGCATATGGTCTGTAAGCATCCCATATTTTTATTCCAAGGCCTTGGACTGCTAATTCCTCTACCACCTTTTTGAGTGCCACAGCTGCCGGACTGCGCAGGTAAGTGGTTTTAACCGGCGGATATAATTTTTGGTGCATAAAATTATTAGTGGTCGCATATTTCAAATCGAGAACAATTGAAGGAATGGCTTTCTTCACATTAATCATTTGATTGTCCGGATTTTTTGCAATCTCATTTGACAGTTCCCTTATATGATTTACTGTTGATAAACCATTATTATTGGATACTTTTGATTGAGAAAATAGTGACAACGAAATGAATAGCATGAAAACCGTCAACGGAAAGAAGTGCAACCAAAATTTATTTCTCAAAATCCATTTCATACAATAATTTTAATTAAAGATAATAAAGCAGGTACAATGCGCTGTCAGATAAAATTTTTTAAGTGTATATTTTTTTTTACGGTGATCATATGTTTCGCATCCTGTAAAACGAAAAGGGCTGCTACAGAAATAATTATTGTAGATGATCCACAGCAAATGGATGCAAAAATTGCCGAAAATATAAAAGCCGCACTTCTGTTTGCACAGGATAATTCAGGTAAAATAAATGATACGATTGCGCTTTCACAATTTGACATGGTGAATAAATTTTATGAAAAAAATGATTTTCAAAATATTTGGAGCAAAGAGGAAATCGGGTTGCCTTTGGCAGATTCTTTATTTCAATTTATAAATAATGCTGCAGCAGCAGGATTGTACAGGGCAGATTATCATTTCAGCGATTTGGATTCCTTAAGGTACAAGATAGCCAATGATTCCCTTGTAAGAAGAGATGCCAATGCCTGGACAAAAGCGGATATTATGTACACAGATGCTTTTATGCGTATTTGCAAGGATTTAAAAGAAGGAAGACTACTGCCAGACAGTGTTTCCATTACCAGGAAGAGTAATTATGTGGATTCTTTTTTTATAAAAAACTTGCTATCAGCAAAAAATGGCGGGAACATCACCAATATATTTTCTGCAATGGAACCTGATATAATAGATTACCAACATCTTCGAAGTGGGTTAAAAGAATTTGTATTAAATATGGATAGCACAAGGTATTTGTACATTAATTATCCTTATAAAGACACAGCTGCTTTTATGAAATCGGTTATTAGGAGATTGCAGCAGGCAGGTTTTAAATCCGAAAGCGATCAATCTTCTGATTCAAGTGAATTTAAACGGTTAGTAAAGAAATACCAGCAGGAGAATGGATTGGTGGTAGATGGAAAACCGGGACAGCAGGTAATTAATAAATTGAACTTAAACGACAGGGAAAAGTTTAGGAGAATTGCCGTTACTTTAGATCGTTATAAGTTGCTTCCTACACTACCTGAGAATTATATCTGGGCGAATATTCCTGAATATTATCTGAAAGTGATGGATAATGATTCAGTTGTTTTGAGATCAAAAATAATTGTAGGAAAACCGTTGACCCGCACTCCATTGATCGTCTCAGCAATTTCGGATATGGTGACCTATCCAAAATGGACAATTCCCCAAAGTATTATTCGTAAGGATATATTGCCCCAATTAAAAGTGAATCCCGGCTACCTTGCGCGCAAAGGCTTTAGCCTGGTAGATAGTAAAGGAGAAACGGTGGATCCTTATTCTGTAAACTGGTCTAAATATAAAAAAGGAATTCCCTGGAATGTGGTGCAGGGCAGCGGCGATGACAACGCCTTAGGAATCTTTAAATTCAATTTTAATAATCCCTACAGCGTTTACCTTCATGATACCAATCAGCGATATTTGTTCAGCAATAAAGATCGCGCGCTTAGCCATGGCTGTGTGAGAGTCCAGAACTGGCAAGCACTTTCTTATTTTATTGCCAGGCGGGATAGCCTTGCCATGCCCGAGGGAAAATCGCCTTCTTATAACGAAGATTCTTTAAAAACCTGGATTGCCAATAAAGACAGGAAGCGGATCATGGTGAAAAAGCCTTTGTCATTATTCATTGTTTATTTTACTTGTATTGCAGATGATCTAGGGCAGATTACCTTTTACAATGATATTTATAATGATGACCAAAATCTTGCAAGAAAATATTTTTCGGGGAAATAAAAATATGATCGGACAAACAAATTGAATAATGCTAAAATTTTTATTTCTCTTTTTGGGTCTGTGCTTTATCTCCGGCACTTCCTTTTCGCAAAAATCCGGTAAAGCGAGGAAACATCATTTCAAATCTGCAGGGAAGAAAACAAAAGAGATAATCATTAAATATGGAATGGCAAGTTATTATGCAGCGCGATTTCAGCGAAGAAGGACGGCGAGTGGAGAACTACATGATAAAGCCCTCCTTACCGGTGCGTGTAATTCACTTCCTTTGAATTCCTGGGTGAAGGTGACGAATCTCAGGAATAACAAATCGGTCATTTTAAAAATTAATGACCGGCTGGCTAAAAATAGTAAGCGATTATTGGATGTGTCGTATGCTGCAGCTGAAAAACTCTCGTTTATTTCCAGTGGAACTGCCAAAGTCAAAATGGAAGTAATTAATGATTTTAAATTGCAGGAATAGCTGGTAATAAATTAAATCAACTTTTACTGGAATGGACTTTAATGATTCCTCTAAACAATAAATATTATCATTATTTCTGCTATTTAATGTGCTTAAATTATTATTTTTTTAATTTTTTCATAAATAAATATTATTTCATGCTTTGCATCTAAGCCAGTACTTTTGCCGGAAGTAAAACTACTCATTTATGAAAAAATTGTTCTTATTATTTACTGTCATCAGTTTATATTCTACTTCTTTTGCACAGGTTACCAACCATGTGAAAGGAAAAGCAGCCGGTGCCAGCCTTTTCTTAATCGATTTTCAAAGTGCAACAGATTTGCGTACCAGTGGTATTGTTGACGCAGTTGAAAACAAAAATTTCTTGTCATTTAAGCACACTAATCCAGGACTTGCGTTTAATTACATGCAGGGATTGACCAATAACATGGATTTTGCAGGATCTATAGGCGGATCTTTCTTTAAATATCCAAACAGCAAAATTGTAAGTGACAGACAAACAAGATTATACCTTGAAGCAACTGCAAATGTAAATTTCAAGTTGTTAAGTGATAAATATTGGGTTACACCTTTTGTAGACCTTGGTGTAGGAGCAAGCAAATACGGTAAAAATTATGCTGCTTTTCTTCCTGTTGGATTGGGATTACAACTTAATATTTCTGACGAAGCTTTTCTTATCTTAAATTCTCAATATAGAATTCCTGTTACTGAAAGAGCCAGTTATTTTTTCTACCACAGCATCGGTGTTGTCGGTACTATTTCTGCTAAGAAAGTAATGGCTCCAATGGTCGTTCCAATTCCTGTTGTACAGGATAGAGATGGTGATGGCATTGTGGATAGCCTTGACAGATGTCCTGATGTGGCAGGTCTTGCAGCACTTCAGGGATGTCCTGATCGTGATGGAGATGGAATTGCTGATATTGATGATAAATGTCCTGATGTACCGGGATTAGCAAAATACCAGGGTTGTCCAATTCCTGATACTGATGGTGATGGAATCAACGATGAAGTTGACAAATGTCCTAATGTTCCGGGAGTTGCTCGTTACCAGGGTTGTCCTATTCCGGATACAGATGGAGATGGCGTAAATGATGAAGAAGATAAGTGTCCAAATGAAGCAGGTCCTGCAAGCAACTTTGGTTGTCCTGTAATTGACGTTGTTGTTGTTGAAAGAGTAAATAAAGCGGCTAAGAATATCTTCTTTGCAACCGGAAGTGCTAAATTATTAGCGAAGTCTTTTGCCTCATTAAAAGATGTTGCAGCAATCATGAAAGAGCATCCTAATTATAAAATTAGTGTAGATGGACATACTGATAATGTTGGAGCTGATGAAATGAATCAAAAGCTTTCTGAAGATAGAGCAAGTTCTGTAAAGCAGTACCTGATAGGCAATGGTGTAGATGAAAGCAGGATTACCTCAACCGGTTATGGTGAAACCAAGCCTGTTGTTGATAATAATACTGCTGCACATCGCGCATTGAATAGAAGAGTAGAGATGACCTTAAAAAATTATTAATAAAAAAAGTTGATCTTAATAAAAGCCCCGCATTTTGCGGGGCTTTTTTAGTGTTAGCGTTTAGCCTGGATTGCGCGCTACCATACTTTCAAAATCTGATTCCCTTATTATAAATTCCAGGCATTTATCCTGCTTGCACTTTTTAGTTTGGTTGTAAACCTTTGTAATTTTTAAAATGCGCTAAAAAAAATCTTTGCCACTAAGAAACGAAGGGGAAACATAAATGATTCGAAGAAACCTTATCTGCCCTCTTCATATATTCCGTGGTTCAAATAAATTTTTTTAGTTGCGACCTTTTTTTCATTAAGCCCCCAAGAGGAAAATAGTTTTATTTCTGTAAAATAATAGAATATCATATCATGTTGCAGAAGTATTCTTATTAATAATTTCTATTAACGTTGCATGGTGATGGTGTTTAAAAAAAAGTAATAATTTGTTACATTCCAGTCATTAGCATGCCTTTCAATTTTAGATTTTACTTTCTGTGCTATTATAAGTAGATTAGCCAGATGAAGATATTGCTTGATGATATTCCATTCAATGAATCAATGTACCCATTTGGCAAGGTTCGGTCAATGGTTCATTGCAGGATAGGCATTTTGACGATCTATGAAAAATGGAATCATTATTTCCCGGGGAAGGTGGAAGTGGCTTCCGAAAGATCACAATACTATGAAAATGAAAAAGAGTATTGGATGGTTCCGGCCAACATAATTCCTTCAGCAAAAGATTTTCAAATAATCCTTCAAAAGAATGAGTCAGCAAAATTTTCAGATTTTCGGGTGATCGAATTTCCATGGCATATTTTCCAGTACAATGATTGGGCGATCAGGCAGGATTTTGAAACGATCACAGCGGGTCGTACATCATCACCAATTCCTGAAGGCAATCGTTGTAGCTATCAGGAAAACATTTTTATTGAAGAAGGGGCACAAGTGAAATGGTCAATATTAAATGCAGAAATGGGACCTATTTATGTAGGGAGAAATGCAGAGATTATGGAAGGTAGTTTATTGCGTGGTCCTGTTTCAATAGGCGAAAATGCCACTGTAAAAATGGGCGCTAAAATATATGGTGCTACGTCGATTGGCCCGTACTGCCTTGCAGGTGGAGAAATTAAAAATGCAGTATTATTTGGCTATTCAAATAAAGCCCACGACGGGTATTTGGGTGACGCTGTGATTGGAGAGTGGTGCAATCTTGGTGCAGGCACCAGTAATTCAAATCTGAAAAACAATGGTTCAAAAGTAAAAGTTTGGCTTGAAACAAAACACAATTATGAAATAGCCGGTAATAAATGCGGTCTTATGATGGGTGATTATAGCAGGAGTGCCATCAATACTTCATTTAATACAGGAACAGTTGTGGGTGTATGTTGCAATATTTATGGAAATAATATTCCTGAGAAATTTATAAAAGATTTTTCCTGGGGAGAACAGCGTTATCATTTTGAAAAAGCAATTTCCGATATTCGCAATTGGAAAAAATTTAAAAACAAAAAAGT
>JBDTEF010000122.1:0-3826 GCA_039922615.1 Ginsengibacter sp. | reverse complement strand
GGCAATACATACAAATACATCAGGTTCACCACCACATAAATAGTACAAACTATCATCGTCCCCAGAAACAGGCTTAGTCCAATATTTCGTTTTGGATTTTCAATTTCTCCTGCTATAAAGGTTACATTGTTCCAGGCATCACTACTGAATAAAGATCCTACCATAGAGGCCGCAATGGCACCTATCAACACCGTCCCCGTAATAGGAAACCAATTACCATTTTTAAGAAATCCTCCGGCATCCTTTTCCAATTGCATGGCATTCATACCTGTAGCCCAGTTCTCATTCCAAAAATTGTGTTTTACCAACAAAAATCCAAGTATAATCAAACCAAAAATTGATAACAACTTTACCGTTGTAAATGTCGTTTGAATAATTTTCCCGCCTTTGATACCTTTGGTGTTGGTATAAGTCAGAAAAAGAATTAATAATATAGCTAAAATTTGTGCCGCAGAAATCTTTAAAAACCCAATGGAAAATAATATTACATTTTCACCAACTTCCGGAATAAGATAAGCTGTGAAGCGGCTGAAAGCCACAGCCACAGCAGCAATGGTAGCTGTTTGGATAACAGTGAAAGAACTCCAGCCATATAAAAATCCTGCCAGGGGACTGAATGCTTCTTTCAAATAAACATATTGCCCACCGGCCTTTGGAAACATACCACTCATTTCTCCATAACTAACGGCAGCCATTACCGTCATTATACCTGTAATAATCCATACAGCTATCAACCAACCGGCACTTCCTACATTTCGAACAATATCTGTACTTACAATAAAAATTCCCGAGCCGATCATAGATCCTGCTACGATCATAGTAGCATCGAATAATCGTAGACTTGGTTTAAAGGCGGTAGCATGATCACTCATAAAAAAATCCCTTTTTTGGATAAAAACGGGATTGAAGATAAATATTTATTTTAAATGAAAAATAAAATCCTTTTATTGGAAAGAAGGCCCGCTTTTAGAAATTTATGGCAACCGGTTCATCCTATTTTTTCTTTGCTTCCTGTAAATCATTTAGTCCTTTGATTACATCAGGCGTTACATTCAACGTAGAATCTTTATAAAACATAAATCCAGGTTCATAGGAGAATATATAGGAAAATTTACCGTCTTTATTGTAATCCTTTAGAAAATTCTGGATCCGAATCAAAATATCTTCTTTCATTTTTGAATTATCATTAAACAATTCATTGTCTATATTTTGTTTGCGATTTTGCAAATCCTGTTGCATCTTATTAATTTCTGCCATAGCAGTTTCCTGTTCCTGTGGATTCATTGTGGATGCTTTTTGCTGCAACTGCATTGCGCGGCTTTGAAACTTTTTTTGCATTGAAGTGATCTCATCATTTGCAGCAGACTGTTTGCGTTCAAAATTAGCTTTCAGCTTTTTGTAATACCCATAATTACTTTGCAAAGAATCTAAATCAATGTAAGCAACCCTTGATTTATCAGTTGAATTATCAACGACGGTAGACGCTGTGGAACTTTTGACTGTCACAGGCTTTTGGTCATTAAAATGCAAATAATAAAGATACCCAACAAGCAATAACAATATAATGTTTATGATAAGTAACGCATTTTTCATAGAAAAAATTTAGGCGGGCAAGTTAAAAAAATCAGCATAGACCATAATAGAATGATTTTGATTTAGGAAACGATTAACAGGGAGACAAAATACCGTTATCTACGGAATGTATTCCAAATCATTAAAATCACTTGAACGAAAGGTTTCATTTGTTGGTTGTTCGATTTGTTTCTTATCAAACAAAATATTACTCTAATTTGCGGACAAATTGAACCCTTGGAATGAATTTATTACAACGCATCATATCATCAACTTATTCTTTTAGAATGAAAACAGCACGCATAACAGGATTGGGTATCCAGGTTTATGAAAATAAAAATCATATAAAACCTATAATGGATTTTTATTCGCTCAAGGCATATAACAATGCAGGCGAAGCAATTAATTTTAATATTTATAAAGGGAAAAAAGTCCTTATCGTAAATCTTGCAAGCCAATGTGGATATACACCTCAATATGAAGGGCTTGAAAATTTATTTCTCCAACACAAAGAATTAATCGTACTTGGATTTCCTGCAAATAATTTTGGTCAACAGGAACCGGGAACTGATCACGAAATTGCTGAATTCTGTAAATTGAATTTCGGTGTCACATTCCCTCTTTTTAAAAAGGACGATGTGAAAGGAGAAAGCAAACAACCTGTTTATCAATGGCTTTCCGATAAAAAGAAAAATGGCTGGAACGATATTGAACCGGAATGGAATTTTTATAAATACCTTATTGATGAAAGTGGTGTGCTTCTGAAAGTTGCCTCATCATCAGTTTCACCGGAAGATTTTTTAAAATAATTTTATTTTTACAATTAAAATTATCATTCCGATAGTTATAGGGATAATCATTAATTGTGAATTATCAATTATCCATTATCCATTATCAATTGACAATTACCCATTATCCATTATCAATTGACAATTAGACCGGGCATTTTTCATGATAATTAATTAATTCTATTGGTGAATGCTCAAATTCATACCCTGCATAATGTTGCACAATATCATTCAGCACTTCTATAATTTCATCGGTTTCTTTCAGCGTAACCAATTTACCCCGGTACTCTTTTATGTTAGGCATTCCTTTCAGATAATTGGTGTAATGCCTGCGCATTTCATTGATACCGACAATAGGACCTTTCCATTCTACAGATTTGATCAAATGCTTTTTGCAAACGGCGACCCTTTCTTCTATGGTAGGTGAAGGGAGTATTTCGCCGGTCTTTACGTAATGATTTATTTCATCAAAAATCCATGGATAGCCGATAGCTGCCCGCCCGATCATAATGCCGTCCACACCATAACGGTTTTTATATTCCACCGCTTTTTGGGGAGAGTCAATATCTCCATTTCCAAAAATCGGAATTTTAATTCGCGGATTATTTTTGACTTTTGCTATTAGTTCCCAGGCTGCACTTCCTTTATACATTTGCACACGTGTGCGCCCGTGAATAGCCAAAGCCTGGATGCCAACATCCTGCAATCTTTCAGCAACCTCTTCGATATTTTTGGTACTCTCGTCCCAGCCTAACCTGGTTTTGACCGTCACAGGAAGTAAGGTACTTTTTACCACGGCCTCAGTTAATCGAATCATTAATGGCACATCTTTCAATACCCCGGCACCGGCACCACGGCAAGCCACTTTCTTCACCGGACAACCAAAATTAATATCCAATAAATCAGGGTTGGTCGCATCTACAATTTTAGCTGCCATGGATAAACTATCCTCATCACCGCCAAAGATTTGAATACCTACCGGTTTTTCATAATCGAAGATGTCTAATTTTTTCCTGCTTTTTATAGCATCACGAATCAAACCCTCACTGCTGATAAACTCTGTATACATCAGGTGTGCACCTTTATCCTTGCACACAGCACGAAACGGCGGATCGCTTACATCCTCCATTGGAGCAAGTAATAATGGAAATTCCGGAAGCGTTATATTACCTATTTTAATCAATGAGATACAGTTGAAATATGAACAAAATGCCTTTAGTTGCAAGTTTGATTAGTAATATGAATGATACCAATCCATTATAAAAATTGTACTAATACCTTAAACCAAAATTTGCCTGTAAATTTACGCACTTTTAAATTTCTTATTAATGATGACGGGTAAAAATTCAAAAAACTTTAGCTATCCGGGGCAATTGGGCATATTAACTGGATTGTTTGGCGTGGGTATGATAGCAGGTGCAATTCTGGCCGCATTGATATGGGTTATGATGACCGGACGCCCGATG
>JBDTEF010000121.1:0-12147 GCA_039922615.1 Ginsengibacter sp. | reverse complement strand
TTTCAAAGGACTTGTCAAACTGAATCTTTATCATTTTCGCAGCTGAAGTTTTTTTCTGTTTCAGCAATGCCTGGTAAAGTCCATACAATGACCAATGATTATTAGGGTTTTCTTTCAGGTCTTCTTCAAAAACTGCTGAAGCTTTTGATGCATTGCCCGATTGCAATAGAACTGCACCCAAATATTCTCTCGCCGGCAATACCCAATCCTTCGGTTCATTATAGATCATGTCATCCTCAAAAGCAACGCCTTCATCCAATAACCTGATAGCATTTGTATAATCTTGTTGTTTTGCTGATATAATTCCCGCCAATATTCTTGCAGCTACTTTTGCAGCATCTGCAGGTGCATTATAAGGTTTCATTACAATCAACATATCCGGTAACTTCATTTTTTCTTCTACGATCTTTAATTCATTGCTAGCTTCTGTAAAATTATTTTTTCCGGCAAAAGCCATTCCCCTGGCCCAATGCCAAAGAGTAACAGCATATACATTGCTTTCATCCATTGGTGAATCATTTAATATTTCATCCCATTTACCATAGCGAACATTATTAATGGAAGGTGTCATATACAGGTATTGCATGTAAGTGCCGCCCGGAGCAGGTGCTGACATATAGTTCGCATCAAAACTTTTACGTGTGGCCAATGCAGATGAATCGCTGAAACTATAATTGGCCTTCATCATTGCACAGTTGGTTTGCATGTGCAGATTATGTACAAGGTAAAGAAAGGCATTGTATTGAACATTTGGGTAAATGGCCAGGTAATTATCATAGCCTTTTACGGACATCTCATTTACAGTAATTCCTTTTGCATATTCTCCATTGCGTATGTAAATATGTGAGGGCATGTGTATCATGTGAGAAACACCCGGCATTAATTTACCAAGCCTGTCTGCACTTGCCATTGCTCTTTTGGAGTTTTTTGAGGCTTCCACTGCATGAATATAATAATGGTTGGCACCGGGATGAATGCTGTCTGTTTTTATAGCACCTTCCAATACGGTCAGCAGTTCTGGTGTCCATGGTTCTGCATCTCCATTGTGTTTCCAGTAATCCCAGGGATGCTGCAGCATGAGAGCATCTGCATATAAAGTGGCTACGTCTGCATCTTCGGCAAAACGGTTGTAAGCATTTTTCATTGCCGCTGCATATAATTGATTCAACGATATTCGGCTAACCGTACTATCCATGGAATACCTGGCTGCCATGGCAGCGATAAGCGCTTTTTCTTTTGGGCTGCAATTGTTATCCAGGGAAAGTGCTTTCCGGGCTGCAGCAAAAGCTTCTGGTGTAGCGGAGTATTCAAAGTCGTTGATGTTGGGCCCATAGGCTAATGCCTGCGCCCAATAGATCATGGCATTTTTATCATCGAAACGTTCGGCTTTTTTAAATGAAGCCATCGCTTCAATTACATGAAAAGCATAATACATATTTATCCCCTGGTTGAAATAAAAACGGGCGCTATCATCTTTTGTATTGATATTCCAACGGTAAGTTCCCCAACCCGGCAATATGCCGATATGATTAGCAAGACTATCGGCATTCAATTCATTCCAGTCAGGTGAACAATATATAATAAACTGATTTTTATAAGCTTCTTCTCTTGAAATATGTCGGGGCTCTTCATTTATTTTTGAATAGGTAAAACCGGCCATTAAAAATAATAGGATAACAGATCCTGAAATGGATATTTTTGATAGCATATTAATTCGTTTATAATTTAATTTCTGGTAGCCACAAGTTTTGCTGCCTACTTATTCTGATAAATTATCACTTATTTTCCCAGGCTAATTTATTTTCTTAAACTCCACATCTCTTGCCCGTGAAATACTCACATAAAAAGTTGAAATTTTATTTTCTGCATTTCTCCTCATTTTTATTTCTCCGCCTATGACCTCAACAATAAAAGCATCCTTAAATGTGGGTGTTAATGCATATTCAACATTTGCATTAAGGCGTATCATTAATTTACCATCTTTCAGATAAATGCTTACACCGGAATTCGTTTCTTCTGAAAAGTATTTTCCTACATAAACTCCTAATTCAGAAAGTTTGGTATCAGGGAGTTTAGTGAAAAGCATTGTATCATTGCCTGGTGCGGTAAAATAAAATCCTTTTTCTCCTTTAATTTCAAATGTAAAATTATCAGCGATAAATTTATTTTCTGCTAATGGTTGTAATGTTATCTCGTCATCCAATAATAATTTACCTCCTTTAAATATCAAATGAAATAATGCAGGTTCTTTGTCAGATTTGTAATTACCGGCAAAGGTTTTCAACTTTTCTACAGGCAAAACAATGCTAGCTTGCTCTTTTGCTTTTTCAGTAGCTTTGGCTTTCGGACTTTTATCGGTTACAAATATTTTGCTAACGCTGCCGGATAGTCCGGCTACATTAAATTGGGGTGTATTACTTAAAACCGCAATGGAAATATTTAATTCCGGATAGGTTTCTAAATAAGCACGGTAACCAGCAGTTGCGCCACCATGGCTAATATTATCCCAACCCAGGACTTTTTTAATAAATAATCCGGCGGCATAATTATTTTCTTTCCCATTGTTCAACAGTTCTGTTTGAATTTGTTTTGCAAACAAAGATGAAGTACCCAATTTGCCGTTTTGATAAAAATCATTCCACTTCAATAAATCTTCAGTAGTGGTCAAAAGTCCACCATTTCCATACACATATTCATTGGGCATATCCGCTTTGTAGCTGCTGTCTGTTTTATCATAAGCGATAGCTCTGTTGGGTACAATTCTGTTGGGGTCATCGCGCCATGAGGTATGAATCATACCGGCAGGATCAAAAATATATTTTTTGGTAAACGTTGCTAAATTCAATCCACTTACGCGTTCTACAATGATAGCAAAAAGATTGAAGTTAGAATTGCTATAAATAAATTCATCGCCGGGTTTATTATTCAAGTGCTTTTGACGGGTAAGGATCTCCAATGCATCGTTGTTGGTATAAAATTTAGTACCTCTTTCCCAGCCTGTTAATGATGCTACAGATCCCCAGTCTCTGAACCCGCTTGTATGGTGAATCATGTGGTGAAGTTTTATGGGATTTCCATAATCCGGTAGTTCAGGAATGTACTTTCTTACATCATCATTCAGCGAGAGTTTTCCTTGTTGCTCCAATAATAGAATAGCCGCAGCGGTAAATTGTTTGGATACAGATCCGGCCTCAATAATTGAATTGGAAGTGAGTGGCACATTACGTTCCAGGTCTGCCATGCCAACTGCTTTAGAATAAATTAACCGGCCGTTTCTTGTTACAGACAATTGGCATCCCGGGTTTGTGGCTTTGTATTGACTCAATGTTTTGTCAAGCATTACAACGGTATCTTCCCAACTTTGTCCAAGTGAAAATTGAGAGAATAATAAGGCAAGAAATAATAGTCTGAAAACTTTCATTTTAATGATTTGGGTTAATTGTAGCCATTGTTTGTATTTTCGAAAGTACGAACATCATAGAATGTTTTATTATAAATATTTTAGTGTATATAATTTTAGGGATGTGGGATTTTACGGAATGATTTTAAAAGAATCTTTTATAGCGTAGCCTTTTAAATTACATTATTATTTATTCATAGATGCATTTTATTTCCTTCCCTAAAAATAATTTGGGCACATAATTTTTGAACTTTAGTTTAGGGAAACTTAAAAACTCCAGGGAAAGAAGATAAATCTTCCCCCATTTTGAATATCAATTTTTTACTACTCCAAGATGAAATTATATTTAATTAGTTCTTTATATTTCATTCGTTTGCACGTTTCGTTTTGCTGAATCGCTTTGATTTGATATATTGTTTTCTCAAGAAAAGAAGAATTCATTCTTTATCTTTTAAGTTAAACAGCAAAATATTTTTTCAAATTCAGCCGGTGTTATTATCATGGCAGTTTTAAAAGGATTATGTGCCAATAAATCTTTATCACCCGTCACCAGATAATCAGCTTTAGAAAAATCTATCAGGTCAAGCAGGAAATTATCTTTCGGATCTCGATTGAGAAAATGAACTTGCTCAATTTCTATAAATTCTCCAATAGTTTCTAAAAAATCAACAAGTCATCTACTTTTTTTTGAGGAAAATATTTTTTAAGTTTTTCTCTTCCAGTTACTGCTTTAAACTCTACTAAAAGTTGTGTAGTGGTAATGATACGTATCTGGCCAGAAATAATATATTTATTTATTAAAACAAGCCGTTTACCAATAAGAAAACTTATCCAAACATTAGTATCAAAAATGACTTTAATGCTCTTTGTTTTCACATAGAATTTGTCTTACAATTTCAACCTCTTCATTGATTGTTTTAAGGTTAAGATCTTTGGATCGGAAAGTTTCCAAAAGGCTGTTTAATTTTGATTCAATTCCTTCTTTTTCCAATTCTCTCGTTAGCATTATCTTTTCCCGTCTTGGTAAATTTTTTACCAAATCAAGAACCTGTTCAAAAGTTACCTCTAATTGAAATGCAGTTTTCATTTTTTTCTGTTTGAGTATATTTAAACAATTGTTGCGGAATTAGTTGCAGATCTATTTTTACCTCGCAAAATCGTATTTTTCGTTCATCTGATTCTGCTGCACTCACCATTTTTCCGCACTTATATAATTGTCATAACGCTGGTCAAATTCTTTTTTAAAATCTTCGGAATATCCCGAAACTTTTTGTTCTATATCGTCTTTTAAAATTGCATACATGGCTTTTACTTTTGTTTAGTCAAACACTTTCAAATAATCAGATATTTTTTCCGGATGGCTGTTGTCATTTTGTTTTTTTGTTCTAAACAAATTTACTTTTTTGCAATAAACTTTAATGCCACATCACAAGTGGACACTTGCGCTAATACATCGACTTTCTTACGGCAACTAAATGATTTTATTAACCATTCGCCAAAGAGGGATTATACAGCTGGAATCAAATTTGTAATAAAATATAAAAGCTTTCCTCTAATGTTTAATGCTAATCTTTTAAAAAATTCGATATTTCCTTAAACCTGCTAAAAATGCTTTTACGTACTTTCACTAAATAAAATTTATACAATGGATGAAATAAAATATGATTTTGGAATGATCGGTTTGGGTACAATGGGTAGCAACCTAATGCTGAATATGGCCGATCATGGTTTTGCGGTTATTGGTTTCGATAAAAATCCTGACAAGACCAAACATTTTGAGGAATCTGCCACAAAAGATACTGTTGTAAAAGGCGTCAACACACTTGCTGAAATGATCACGCAACTGAAAACGCCCCGTAAATTAATGATGCTCGTTCCTGCCGGTCCAATTGTGGATTCGGTGATTGGAGATTTGAAACCCTTACTACAAAAGGGCGACATTATTATTGATGGGGGTAATTCACATTATACAGATACGCTTCGCCGGATAAAAGAATTAGCAAATTCCGGATTGCATTTTATGGGTGTCGGTATTTCCGGCGGTGAAAGTGGTGCGCGCTATGGCCCAAGTATAATGCCGGGTGGCGATCTGGAAGCTTACAAAGAAGTAGAACCAATCTTAACAGCGATTGCTGCAAAAGTAAATGGTGAGCCATGTGTAGGATATCTCGGAAAAGATGCCGCAGGCCATTATGTAAAAATGGTGCATAACGGTATAGAGTATGCGATAATGCAATTGATCAGTGAATGTTATGATCTGATGCATCGCGGTTTGGGATTGTCCAATGAGGAATTACATGACGTATTTAAACAATGGGACAGTGGTGAAATGAAATCTTTTTTATTGGAGATCACGGCCGGAATATTTGAAAAGAAAGATGAAGGTTCCGATGAATACCTGGTAGATATGATCCTTGATAAAGCTGGTGCTAAAGGTACCGGCCAATGGACTTCCCAGGAAGGCCTTGATTTGCCAATGCCAATACCATCAATAGATACCGCCGTAATGATGCGTAATCTTTCTTCATTGATTGAGGAGAGAAAAGAAGCAAGTGAATTGTACCTGACTAAATCTGAAAAGATAGAGATCAGCAAAGAGGAATTTATTCCTTTATTGCATGATGCATTGTACTTTGCTACTTTGGTAAGTTATGCGCAAGGTTTGGCCATGCTGGTCACCGCTTCGAAAGAAAAAAATATGGAAATCCCATTGCCTGAAGTGGTAAAAGTTTGGCGTGGCGGATGCATTATTCGATCAGCTTCATTGGGGCTTTTTGCAAAAGCGTACGAGAACAAAGATTTACAAAATTTGCTCTTAGATAAAACCATCGCCGAATTGCTACAGCAAAAATTACCTGCGATTCAGAAGATCGTTTCATTGGCTGCAGGAAATAATTATCCTTCTGCAGGACTGATGGCTTCATTATGTTATTTTAATGCGTACCGCAGAAAATTGTTGCCTACGAATCTGATCCAGGCACAGAGAGATTTTTTTGGGGCACATACCTATCAGCGGATTGACAAAGAAGGTACCTTTCACACAGAATGGGGACAGGTTTCATAATTTTTCAATTTTTAAAAAAATAAATTTTTCATGCTAGATTATAAAAAATTATCATCAACTATCCTCTTTATTTTTGGCGGCAGCGGTGATTTAAATTACCGTAAACTTACTCCGGCTCTATACAATCTTTTTTTGGAAGATGCTATGCCGGAGCATTTTTCAATAGTGGGAATTGCCCGATCAGAATACACAGATGCGGCCTATAAAAAACACCTGAAAGAAGGGATCGATAATTTTTCAAGAAATAAAGTTACGGAGGCAAAGTGGAAGACTTTTGCTGCTAATATTTCATACCTGCAAATGGATGTAGCCGAAGCAAGTCATTATGCGGAAATGAATAAAATAACGGCACAAAAAGAAAAAGAAGCGGGTGAGCATTTAAATATTATTTATTATATGGCCGTGGCGCCGCAATTGGTTCCTGTGATTGTAAGCCATTTAGGTAAATTAGAAAGATGCCACGATACCAAGTGTGCGCGCATCGTAGTGGAAAAACCATTTGGCCACGATCTGGAAAGTGCCAGGGAAATGAACAAAATGTTAAGTGAACATTTTGAAGAAAAACAGATTTTCAGAATAGATCATTACCTGGGGAAAGAAACGGTACAAAACATATTGGCATTGCGATTTGCCAATTCACTTTTTGAACCAATCTGGAATAGAAGATACATAGATTACGTACAAATAACGGCGTCAGAAACGGTAGGTGTAGAAGGACGTGGCGGATATTATGAGGGCGCAGGTGCTTTGAGAGATATGATTCAAAATCACATTCTGCAATTACTTTGTATGATCGCTACGGAGCCGCCGGTTTCATTTGAAGCGGATGAGATCAGGAATAAAAAAGTGGATGTTTTGAAGGCCATTCGCAGGATCTCTAAAAATGAAGTACAAAATTACGCTGCCCGCGGTCAATATGGTCCCGGTTGGATGCAGGGAGAAAAAGTCCCCGGCTATCGCGAAGAACCAAATGTAGACCCGGATTCAAATACAGAAACTTTTGCCGCAGTTAAGTTTTTTATTGATAATTGGCGTTGGGAAGGGGTTCCTTTTTATGTGCGCACCGGCAAAAGACTTCATGAGAAATCTACTGAACTTACGATCCAGTTTAAGCGTGCGCCGGATTTCGCCTTTCCGAAAGAAGCCACAGAAACCTGGCGGGCAAACAGGCTTTCGATTAGCATTTCGCCTGAGATGGATATCTGTCTTAGGTTTCAGTCGAAAAAGCCGGGTCAGGCCATGACGTTGAACCCGGTAGATATGGTTTTTAAGTATGAGGATGCTTATGAGGGACAAGAGCGGGAAGCTTATGAAACTTTATTGTATGACGTAATGGAAGGCGATGCTACACTTTTTATGCGCAATGACCAGGTAGAGGCTGCATGGGAAATTGTGATGCCAATATTGGATGTTTGGAATACTCGTGCACCTATGGATTTTCCTAATTATTCTCCTGATTCATGGGGACCGGAAGATGCGGAAGCACTGATAGCAAGAGATGGCCATAATTGGATATTGAAGCCTGTGAAAAGTAGTAAAATGAAGTAGAATTGTGGAGATGATAAAATCGTTAAGTTGTTTAAATTACTTACAAAATGGATGGTACTTTTATAGCAAATAATTTTTAATTTAATAAGGATTTTGGATTGAGGATTTTGATATAATTCTATATTCTTTATAATCTAAGAGTTATTAATTTTTATAAACTTTGCCAGATCAGTATTCATGGAGAATTCAGATAACAATTAAAATATTGAAATAATGAAACTACACATTTATAAAGACCCTGCAGAGTTAAGTGATGAATTAGCGCAGTGGATTAGCGATCAAATTGAAGGCGTTTTAAAAAAGCAGGAGTTCTGTACTTTAGTGCTCTCCGGAGGACAAACACCAAATGCTTTGTACAAAAAGCTCGCAACAGAAGAATTTCAGCAGAAAATAAATTGGCAACGGGTTCATCTTTTTTGGGGCGACGAGAGAGTAGTGCCTTTTAATGATTCCAGAAATAATGCGTTTAATGCCTATGACCTTTTAATTAATCACATCAATATTCCTCCCGCCCAGGTGCACATCATGCGAACAGACATAGAGCCCAATTTTGCGGTGGATGCCTATCGCACCTTGTTGCACCAGTTTTTTGCCAATACTTCTAAAAGTTTTGACCTCGTATTACTAGGTATGGGTGATGATGGACATACACTTTCTTTATTCCCCGGATCTCCAATCAT
Source organism: Ginsengibacter sp. (assembly GCA_039922615.1). Classification (GTDB taxonomy): domain Bacteria; phylum Bacteroidota; class Bacteroidia; order Chitinophagales; family Chitinophagaceae; genus Ginsengibacter. Next base: position 3,455 of record JBDTEF010000121.1, on the reverse strand, counting down.
AGAAGAGCATGTTAATTGGGTCAATTCTGTTTATAACCCAGAACAGGAAATGTACCGGATTACTTTGATGCCAGTATTAGTAAACCGCGCTACCAGCATAGCTTTCATGGTAGAAGGAGCTAAGAAAGCAGAAGTACTCAAAGAAGTTGTAGAAGGGGAATACAAACCTACAAAATTACCGGCCCAAATCATCAAACCTACAGGTGGTCAATTACATTGGTTTTTGGATGAGGCGGCAGCAAAAGATCTTGCATCCGATAAGTGATTTTAGAATGTATTTTTTTATGAAAATAAATTTTAAAAAGTCACTAAAGAAAACTATATTTTTGACTGAAAAGTCAATAATATCGAATGGGACACTTACCAAGCCTTATTGAGGATTTAGCTTTAATACTTATTGCGGCAGCTTTCACCACTTTATTGTTCAGAAAAATAAAGCAGCCTTTGGTGTTGGGTTATATTATTGCAGGTATTTTGGTGGGCCCTTATTTATCCCTCACACCTACCATTGTAGATACAGAGAATGTAAAAGTGCTGGCACAGATGGGTGTTATCTTTTTGTTGTTTAGTCTCGGTCTTGAATTTAGTTTTAAAAAACTAATGCGTGTCGGCGGATCTGCATCTATTACTGCTTTAATAGAGATTTCATTCATGGCCGTTTCGGGGTATTACCTGGGTAAATCAATGGGTTGGTCTCTCATGGATAGCTTATTCCTGGGAGGCATGCTGGCAGGCTCTTCTACCACAATTATCATTAAGGCATTTGATGAATTAGGTATTAAAACAAAGCAGTTTGCCCGTGTGGTTTTTGGTGTGCTGGTGATAGAAGATATTGTCGTGATCATGCTGATGGTGATGCTTTCTACTATCGCGGTTACCAAACAATTTGAAGGAACCCAAATGTTATTTATAGTTGCCAAATTGATTTTCTTTTTGGTTTTGTGGTTTATCGGCGGCATATTTTTATTGCCAACTTTATTGAGAAAAGCAAAAAAATTCCTTGATGACGAAACGCTTTTAATTCTATCATTGGGGTTATGCCTTGGCATGGTAGTTTTGGCTACGCAGGCAGGATTTTCCGCAGAATTAGGGGCATTTATTATGGGGTCTATTTTAGCAGAAACGGTGAAAGCGGAAAAGATTGAGCATTTGTTGAAACCTGTCAAAGATTTATTCGGTGCCATTTTTTTTGTGTCTGTAGGTATGTTGATAGATCCACAGGCAATTTATGAATACCGCTGGCCTGTACTATGGGTTACTTTATTAGTTTCTTTTGGTAAATTATTTGGTGTAACAATGGGGGCATTAATATCCGGACAGCCCTTAAAACAATCCATTCAAATAGGTATGAGTATGGCGCAAATTGGGGAGTTTGCCTTCATTGTGGCTACGCTGGGACTTACATTAGGCGTTATTAGTGATTTTTTATTCCCGGTGGCCATCGGTGTTTCTGCGATTACAACATTTGCCACGCCATATAGAATAAAATTTGCCGTACCACTGTACAATTTCCTTGAAAAAAATATTCCTGCAAAATGGATAAAAACATTAAATAATTATTCTTCCAGCACCCAAAACATCCAGGCAGAAAGTGATTGGAAAAAAGTGTTGAAAGCATATCTCGGAATCGCATTTACAAATGGAATTATTCTTTTTGCCATTCTGCTGATATCAGAAAATTTTCTGATCCCTTTATTGGATAATAATCTTGACAAAGGCTTTACAAAAAGTATTCTTGGTTTTACCATTATCATGGCAATTTCATCTCCATTTTTATGGGCATTTACGGCTAAAAGGCCAAACAAACTTTCTTACAAAGAATTATGGATCAATAAAAAATATAGTCGTGGCCCTTTGCTGGTAATAGAGATCGTTCGAAGTATAATAGGGGTTTTATTTATAAGTATATTGATCAATCGTTTTTTTCCTACCGGAATTGCTTTTATTATTGTTACAGTACTCATTATTACGGCGCTTATACTTTTTAGAAACAGGATTCAAAACTTCTATGGAAGAATTGAATCGCGTTTTATGACAAATTTTAATGCCAGGGAAACGTTTGCTACAAATGAAGAGGAAAGACAAAAATTACTTCTGGATCAATTTAATCCAAAGGCAGATCTGTCACCATGGGATGCTCACATGGTAGATGTGCAGGTAAATCCACATGCCGGTTATTTAGGTAAAACGTTGGTAGAGCTTGGCTGGCGTGAGCTTTTTGGGATTAATATTGCGTATATAAAACGTGGTGATAATTTGATTTATGCGCCCGGTAGAAACAACCGTTTATTGCCATTTGATCATGTAGGAATTATTGCTACGGATGAACAAATGGTGACATTTCAACCTGTGCTTGATGCCAAGGAAAGTAATGATCTGGTGGACGATGATATTGAAGATATCATTCTGCAAAAGATTGTAGTGGATGAATACAATAAATTAAAAGGATTGTCCATCAGGGTTTCTCAAATACGGGAGCGGACAAATGGCCTTATTGTTGGAATTGAAAGAGAAGGTAACCGAATCCTTAATCCCGATTCATCCATGCTTTTTGAGTGGGACGATATTGTATGGATCGTAGGGGAAAGAAAAAAAATTATGCGACTGAAAGGCGGGAAGGCAGAAGTGGTTTAGTAATTGCTTGTTGAAAAAAAATAATTTCCGATCAATGAAAACACTCCTTCTTATACGCCATGCAAAAAGCAGCTGGGATGATTCCACAATTACCGATTTTGATAGAACCTTAAATGAGCGCGGCAAACAAGATGCGCCGGTAATGGCGGAAAGATTAAAAAAGAAAGTTTTGGAAATTGATGCTTTTGTTTCCAGCTCTGCAAAACGTGGAAGAAAAACAGCGAAGTTTTTCATGAAAGCGTATGATGAAAAAGACAGCAATCTCATCGTAGCGCCATCTTTATATGAAGCGCCAATGAAGGAATATTATAGGGTGATTGAAAATCTTGATGATTCAAAAAATACTGTTGCCATCTTTGCACATAATCCCGGAATCACTGATTTTATAAATTCAGTGGATTGTATGGAAGTTTATAATATGCCGACTTGTGGAGTTTATTGTATTGAGATAGATATTGAGCATTGGGCTGATTTTCGGGTGGGTGATAAAAAGTTTTTGTTTTTTGATTACCCGAAAAATGGAGATTAATGATTTTTGTTTTTTAAAATTGGAAAGCATCTTTGATAATTATTTCAGGGAATTTTTTTGTTAAATAAATCGCAGGTTCCTTCCCAAATCTAATCCTGCGCTATGTTTCTTGTGCTACAAATAATAATATTCGATAGTTTTAAAACTAGAAAATCGTTTGGAACCGTGCTCCCTCTCCTTTTTGGAGAGGGCTGGGGTGAGGCCAGAAATTGTTTGTTTATCTGATGTTTGATAAACTTGTAACCAATCCTCTGCCACGAGCCAAAGCTTTACAATAATTGATCAATGAATA
>JBDTEF010000120.1:0-8233 GCA_039922615.1 Ginsengibacter sp. | reverse complement strand
ATTTGTTTGCTGCTAAATTGTCTAAGGTACTTTCAGCAAGTCTGGGTCTTAATTTTATTTATGATGATGATGTGAAGCAGTTTGGGCCAAATCATAACGCCCCGGCATTACAGTTTCAATCCATGCTAGCTGTGGGTTTGAGTGTAAAGTTGTGATAATTTAGTAGTACATTCTTTTGAGTAATTTTTCCTCGCGAATTATTAATTGGCATTGAATAGAAGTAAGGAATAATCACCATAATTATTTGCCTTTGCTTACGGTGGGTATATTTATCAACTGAAATTTTATGATAGAAGTCACGATGGATCCTTTCAAAAATTTTTTAATAAATCCACTTTTGATTGGATTAACCATATCATTGTAATCATTTTTTCTTCCAACTTCGAAAGGAAAACTAATCAATAACAGGAGTATAGTAATGGATTTTTTCCTGGCTTACATCATATACTTATGGCATTTCAGGGAATATTCTTTTGTATCCGGCTGATGTAAGAAAAATAAATTACTACTGTTTATTAAGCGATGATAACACTATCTTTATAGCTGTTTTTATACGTTAAATGCAGATATATATTTATCGATAAATTGTAGCTATGAAAATGAAAACCAATTTAGTTAGCTAAAAAATGAAAAAATTAATTGCGATATCATTTCTGTTTACATTTTTATTTTTCGGTTTGCAGAATGGTTATTGTCAGAATATTGATACCACAGGTCAGTCGCATAAAAAGGATAGTTTAAATAAAAAAAATGATTCCCTTAATACAATCATCCTGCAGAAATTTAATACAAAGCAGGCAGAATTGGAAAAATTGCGCATTGCCGATTCTATTACAAAAGCCAACCTTGAAAAAGAAATCAGTTCTTTAAAAACAACAGACAATTTAAAAAAGCAGGATTTAGAGAAACAATTACAGGAAATAAGGAACAAGGAAGCCTTGCGTTTTTCGGAGAAAAAAAATCAAATTGATTCACTGAGACGCACAGCCAAAGGTTACCCTGTATTGGGTTTGTTTAATGATACGCTATTTTTTATTTACAATAAATCGGGAAGTTTTTCAGCTGAAGAAAGGGCTAATGCGATTAACCAAAGAATAAATAAACTTTCGGATAATTATCGGTTTGCCCCGGATTCTTTGGACATTATCAACACGGACATCACAGCTGACCTGTCTTTTAGAGATATCATCATCATAAGTATATCTGATAATGATGCGCTTTGGAACAATTCTACCCGTAACGACCTGGCAGAAAAATACAGACAGATAATTGGAAATGAAGTGATGAAATATAAGCATGCAACTACATTTAGCACGCTGGCAAAAGAAATAGGATTGGCCTTATTGGTTATTATAATCGTCATTGTCTTCCTGACTTATTTAAGTAAGTTTTTCCGCTGGACAGCTAAGAAAATAAATCAGCAGAAAGATGGCCTGATAAAAGGAATCAGGATAAAAAATTACACGTTGCTGGATGCTGGTAAAGAAGTGAATGCTTTTCTTAAAGTAAATACAGTTATAAAATGGCTGCTTATTTTGTTGGTGATTTACATTGCCTTGCCCATTCTATTTGGCATTTTTCCCTGGACACAGGATTTTGCCAGTACCTTATTTGGCTATATTTTGAATCCCCTGAAAAGAATAGGAAGTGCTTTTTGGAATTTTCTTCCAAACCTGATTACCATTATAGTAATTGTTACAGTTTTCAGGTATATTATCCGGGGAATAAGTTATTTGAGAGATGAAATAAAAAACGGCCAGCTAAAAATCCATGGCTTTTATGCTGATTGGGCAGATCCTACTTACCAGATAGTCCGGGTTTTGATTTTTGCATTTATGGTCGTGGTGATATTCCCTTATTTGCCCGGCAGCAATTCCCCTGTTTTCCAGGGAGTCTCCGTCTTTCTAGGATTTCTTTTCACCTTTGGCTCTGCCGGATCATTGTCAAATATTATTTCAGGGTTGATACTTACTTATATGCGTTTGTTTAAAATCGGCGACAGGGTAAAAATTGCCGATGTCACCGGTGATGTGATCGAAAAATCATTATTGGTTACGCGGATAAGAACCATTAAAAATGAGATCATATCCATTCCAAATTCTACGGTAATGAATAGTCATACGATCAATTACAGTAGTGATGCGCCGGGCCTTGGTTTAATCCTTAATTCTACGGTGACAATTGGCTATGATGTTCCCTGGAAGCAAATGCACGAAGCATTGATAGAGGCTGCGTTGCGTACGGAGTATGTGTTACAGGAGCCCAGGCCCTTTGTATTACAGACAGGCCTGGAAGACTTTTACGTCTCCTACCAGATCAATGCCTATATAAGGGAATCCAACAAACAGGCAAATATTTATTCAATGCTTTACCAAAATATCCAGGATGTGTGCAATGAAAAAGGCATTGAAATAATGTCCCCACATTACAGGGCTGCGCGTGATGGTAATACCACTACTATCCCCGCAGATTATTTGCCGAAAGATTATAAAGCACCTGGGTTTACGCTTAATGTAAATGAAGACAAAAAGAGTGAAAATAAATGAAGAAATTTTTTGAATATACCCTTTTTGGTTATGGACAATATGAATTAACTGTAGCCTCATTGCTGAAAGTGATTGTATTGGTCATTGCTATAAAAACGATTCTCTGGCTCATTAAGAAAAGTATTAATAGTGCCTCCCGGATTGATGTTTCAAAGAAGTATGCAGTTTATAACCTGGTAAGGTATGTAGTAATTGTTTTTGCCATCATTTTCGGTTTTCAAATTCTTGGTTTCAACTTTACTTTATTATTGGGTGGCGCTGCAGCATTATTGGTAGGTATTGGTTTGGGCTTACAAAGTATTTTCAGCGATTTTATTTCAGGAATTATTTTATTATTGGAGTCCAAGATAAAAATAAATGACATCGTGGAAGTGGATAGTCTTTTATGTCGTGTAGTCGATATCAATCTTAGAACTACTACTGTTCTTGGCCGTGATGATAAATACATCATTTTGCCCAACTCACTATTAACTAAAAACTCTGTCATTAATTGGACTTACACTTCTTTGGCATCACGTTTTAAAGTTTCAGTCGGTGCAGGATATACCTCAGATATCAAGCTGGTTAAAGAGTTACTGGAAGCAATCATTGGCAATCAGCCCGGAGCTTTGAAATCGCCCGTTCCTTTTGTTCGTTTTGAAGATTTTGCAGATTCCTATTTATTGTTTTCGATTTATTTTTGGTCAGAAGATGTATATGGGGTAGAGAATATTAAAAGTGAAATCAGGACAAAGATATTTGAAAAGTTTCGTGACAATAATATCGACATTTCACTGCCACAAAGGGTTTTACATTTTGAAAATAATGAATTATCTATCAGGCTAAAACCGAATGACAAGACAACAGCCAATGAATCTTCTTCTTGAATGTAAACTATAAATTGCCGGCCTTTTTGGAAAGGTTTCATTTCATTCTAATTCATCATGTGTAAATAGAATTATTCGATTTAGCATTTTTGCAGCCCTGGTTTTCTGCCGGGTAATTCATTTTACAGAAAAAAATAAAGCCGCCTTCTAATATTTGGAATTTAGTTTTAGGATCTATTTTCAGTACCTAATTTACTAATAATTCTAATGTATTTATAATATCTTGTGCTACCGTTTAGAAATAGGCTGATCTTTATTCTTTAAAAAATTTTTTTTACAATCCCCTGCGTATTTTGAAAATAGATTTCTCAACAATTTATGCTAAACCCTAAAAAAATGTATGAGAAAAATTCATAAAAAAGTGCTTTTCGTAATTACCGTTACAGTAATAAATATTTTCTTTTCCCTCACCAGCCAGGCCCAATTTATTACGAAATGGAAAACTATTGTTGCCAATGATAGCATTACCATTCCCACCTTTGGTGGCGGATACAATTATAATGTGAACTGGGGCGACGGAAGTGGCATCAGTACCGGGCAAACGGGTGATGCAACTCACAACTATGTTGCAGCAGGAACATACTCAGTAAGCATTACAGGGATATTTCCTCAAATAATGTTTGTTTTTGCAAACAGTAACATGAATGAAAAAATAGTGGAAATTAGCCAATGGGGTAATAATGCCTGGCGAAGTATGTTTAGTGCTTTTGCCGGTTGTACCAATTTATTGTTGACTGCCACAGATGCTCCTGTACTTTCCGGCGTGACTGATATGTCAAATATGTTTTTTAATTGTAGCAGCCTGAATCCATCAGGACCTGCAGCTACTGCTTTGAATTCCTGGAACACGGCTGGCGTAAGTAATATGTCGTTTATGCTTTCCGGGGCAACTTCTTTTAATCAAAGTATAGGAAATTGGAATACTTCCTCCGTAACGAATATGTATGCCATGTTTTATGGGGCTACTTCTTTTAACCAGCCTATAAGAAATTGGAATACAAGTGCTGCAACTACGATGGGCTTTATGTTTGCCGGCGCAACTTCCTTTAACCAAAATATAAGTGATTGGAATACCTCTTCCGTGACAAATATGTATGCAATGTTCAATGAAGCCATTTCCTTTAACCAGGATATCGGCAATTGGAATACGTTGGCTGTAAAAACTATGTCTTTTATGTTTGCCGGCGATACTTATTTTAACCAGGATATAAGCAGCTGGCGTACAGATGCTGTAACATCCATGTCATCTATGTTTCAACTAGCAGCTGCTTTTAACCAGGATATTAGCAGTTGGAATACGATTTCAGCAACGGATATGAGTTATATGTTTTATAGGGCAAAAGTTTTTAACCAGGATATAGGAATTTGGAATACAGGAGTCGTTACAAAAATGGGAGGTATGTTTGCGGGAGCTACTTTATTTGATCAAAATTTAGGCTATTGGAATATAACTGCTGTAACCGATATGTCATCAATGTTGGATAATACGGCGCTTAGTATTTCCAACTATGACAATACTTTGATAGGCTGGGCCGGGCAGACAATTCCGCAAAATGATGTGCCACTTGGTGCACGCAATCTTAAATATTGTGCCGGCGCTTCTGCACGAAGTACACTGGTAACTACATATCGCTGGCTCATAAGTTTTGATGAAAAAAGTTGCCCTCTGCCAGTACAAATAATTAATTTTACCGTTCAAAAATCAGGATCAGTTTCGGTAAAAATAAATTGGTCATCAGGAGTGGAAAGTAATTTGGCTTCTATGACTCTTCAACGTAGCAGCGATGCCACTCACTGGCAATTTCTTTCTGCAAGCGCGCTAAAAGGAAGCAATAGTAAATATGAAATATTTGATAACAATCCAGTTGCGGGAATTAATTATTACAGGCTTTTGACAACCGACCTGGATGGAAGCCAACGATTTTCAGATCTTAGATCGGTTAATTTTACACAATCCTTATTGCCAAATGCATATCCAAACCCGGCTTCCGGCTTTCTAACTATTCGCAATATCAAAACAGGAGATGTGATTGTACTGACAGATGTAACGGGAAGGCAAATGATGAAAAAACAATCTACCGGTGCTACACAAGTGTTGGACATCCACGCATTGTCACAGGGCATGTATTTTATATCTGTTACACGTGATGGCCTGGTGATAGTCAATGATAAAATTTCAAAGGTGAATTAAGGGTAGGAAGTAGTATCCTGGTTATTTATTAAAAATGTTTCGTTCTGGCAGGTTTAAGTAAGTGATGGTTATAAGCATTTCACGGCTTTAATTGTAATGCATTAATAAACAGACATGAAAAATGATCATAAAAAGTTGTTTAAATTAATAGCCATTCTCTTATCCTTTCTTTTATCATCACATGCCGTCCAGGCACAATTTATTACAAAATGGAAAACGCTCAATGCGAATGAAACGATTACAATACCTACGCTCGGAACCGGTTACAACTATGATGTAGATTGGGGGGGATGGAATAACTGTAACTGCTGAGACTGGTTCAGCCACACACAGTTACGACGCTGCAGGTATTTACACTGTAACCATTACCGGAATATTTCCCAGGATTTATTTTGATAATTATGCCATCCGGCAGGACCAGTTAATAGAAATTAGTCAGTGGGGTAATAATGCCTGGACAACCATGAATGGTGCTTTCTTTAATTGCTCAAATATGAACATCACGGCCATAGATGCGCCGGTACTTTCAGGTGTAAGCGATTTATTCTATATGTTTTTTGGTTGTTCAAGCCTAAACCCTACAGGAGCTGCTGCCATAGCATTAAATACCTGGAATACTGCAACTATAAATACTATGGACGGCATGTTTTATAATGCGACAACTTTTAACCAGGACATAGGTTATTGGAATACTGCTGCTGTAACCGATATGGCATCTATGTTTGATGGCGCACGTGCATTTAACCAGGACATAAGCAATTGGAATACGAGTGCTGTGACAACTATGGCATTTATGTTTGCTGACGCCAGGGTATTTAACCAGGAAATCGGGAAATGGAATACAGGATCCGTCACCACCATGTATTCCATGTTTTCCCATGCAATTTCTTTTAACGGAAATATCGGCAATTGGAACACGGCAGCTGTAATTAATATGGGGGTAATGTTCAGCGCTGCAGTCAATTTTAATCAAAATTTGAATAATTGGAATACAGCAGCAGTAACTTCCATGTTTGAGATGTTTGAGGGTGATGAAGTTTTTAATGGAGACGTCAGCAGTTGGAATACGGCTTCAGTGAAAAATATGTTTTTTATGTTTTATGGCAATAGAGAATTTAACCAAAACATTACTGGTTGGAATACGGCACAGGTAACCGATATGGGTGGCATGTTTGGTGAAGCCGATTCTTTCAACCAGGATATAAGCAACTGGATCACAGGGAATGTTACCAATATGGTAGGTATGTTTAACCTGGCGACGGCATTTAACCAAAATTTAGGCCGTTGGAATATCAGCCAGGTAAAGGATATGCAACTCATGTTGGATAATTGCGGACTTAGCAAATCAAATTACGATAGTACGCTCATTGGATGGGCCAGGCAAACTGTAAAACAAGTAGTCAAACTTGGCGCGATGAACCTTAAATATTGTGAAGGTGCAAATGCGCGTACAACGCTTACAACGATTGATAACTGGCTAATTACAGGTGATGCCCTGCAATGTGCCGTGCCTATACAATTGATTAGTTTTACCGTACAAAAATCAGGAACTAATGTCGTGCAAATCAATTGGGCATCAGGAGTTGAAAATAATATTGCATTCATTTCTGTAGAGCACAGCAGCGCTGTAGCGAATTGGCAATCTATTTATAGTTGCGCACCAAAAGGAAGTGATTCTAAATATAAAACCCTGGATATAAATCCTGTAGCAGGCACTAACTATTATCGTTTATTGACAACAGATTTGGATGGAAGCCAGCGATATTCTGATATAAAGTCAGTTAATTTTTCATCGTCCTTATTACCAAATGTATTTCCAAACCCGGCTTCGGGGTTTATTACAATACGTAATATCAAAACAGGTGATGTGATTATATTGACAGACATAACCGGAAGGCAAATGCTGAAAAAGCAAGCATCTGCTGAAAGACAAATAATGGATATTCAATCATTTTCGAAAGGAATGTATTTTATTTCGGTTGTGCGAGACGGTAAGATTGTGTTCAATGATAAGATCACGAAATTATAAATTAAAAGAAATTTTTATTTTCTCAAACTTTCTATTTTTTAATGTAACCCCGGATTTTCCGGGGTTTTTCCTTTCCGGGAAAAAGGGTTCAAAAAATAATATGCGTAATGTAAATCGCTTTAATTGCTCAACCAAAAATTAATAGCCTGAAACTTTTTTACTAAATCATATAATTAGTTACCCTTCTATATATGACACACATTGAATGTATTTTATTAGTTGATATAATGAATATTTATAAAATAAATAATTTTAACATTTAAAATTATTTTTAATATCTTGTTGCGAATTAAAAGAAGAAAAGATGCATAATCCAAGATTTACACCCCATTTTTCTTTATTCAGCTACATGATTTCGAAGTATAGCCTTACTGATTATCATGATAAATCATTCCTGGTGAAGACATCTTTTGCACGTTGCAATTAATTTTTATTTTGATAATAATTACTGGAATTACTCATCATTAACCCTTTCCTATCTCATTAATTAACTATACAACAAAATGTACATGAAAAAATATTACCCAAAACTTCTCAAGGTTACTACAATAATATTAATTACGGTTTTTTCTTCGTTTACCAGCCAGGCACAATTTATTAC
>JBDTEF010000119.1:0-4274 GCA_039922615.1 Ginsengibacter sp. | reverse complement strand
ATTATACGGTTGGATTTAACCTGAACCAAAAAATAAAGAATGGTTATATCAATTACATTCTAAGCAGGAATATGTTTACCAATAACATAGATAAATTTGAAGACGAAAGAAAGATTGAAAGCCTTCGGACAACCTATGTAAATTCCAACGAGATCGAAAATAAATTCAGGTGGGATATCAATAAATTTGTAAATGGCTGGAAATGGAGTGCAGGTATTTTAGCGGAATACGTAGGCTACAAAGGGAATATTTTTATCAAAACAAGCCCTGACCAGCAGATGCAATTTAATAGCGAAATCCGCTTTTGGAAATACGGTGCATTTGCAGAAGTATCAAAAAATATTTTCAATGAAAAATTATTGGTATCTGCCGGAACCCGCTCTGACATGAATTCTTTTACCAACAAGGGGAACAATCCATTGAAAACTTTCTCCCCAAGATTATCCTTTGCCTATCATTTAAATCCAAGATTTGATATTACCGCATCTGTCGGAACTTATTTTAAAATTCCTACTTATACAGCGCTAGGATACAAAGACATGAATGGGAATTTTGCCAATAAAAACATGCAATATATCCAATCTACGCACTATGTGGCAGGTGTACAATATCTTCCAAAAAGTTCTCTCCGATTTACTTTGGAAGGATTTTATAAGAAGTACAATAATTATCCTGTTTCAGAACAGACAGGTATTTCTTTAGCTAATTTAGGAAATGATTTTGGCTCCATTGGTAGCGAAAAATTATTGAGCACGGGATTAGGAAGAACCTATGGCTTTGAATTATTTGCCCAACAAAAATTGATCAACAACCTGTTCTATGTAGCGAGTTATTCATTTGTCAGGAGTGAGTTTACTGGCCTTAACGGAAAATATATTCCCTCTTCCTGGGATTCAAAACATTTATTCTCAACCACTATTGGCTACAAACTTCCACGTCAAATAGATCTCGGACTGAAATATAGATTTGCAGGCGGCACGCCATATACGCCTTTTGACCTGGCCTTATCACAGCAGGATTATGTAACCAAAGGCACGGGGGAATTGGATTACAGCCGTTTGAATTCACAACGACTTCCTAATTACAACCAGCTTGATTTGCGAATCGATAAGCGTTTTAATTTCTCTAAAACTTCTCTCAACCTTTATATAGATCTGCAAAATGTATTAATGCAGAAATATCCTGATCTGCCCAAATTTACATTTGAGCGGAATGCAGATAACACCGGCTTCAAAACCACAGATGGAATGGCATTGCGCCAGGATGGCTCAAATGGAATTCCTTATATTTTACAAACAAGCTCCGGAACCCTGTTGCCTTCCATTGGATTCTCTTTTGAATTTTAATCAATAAACAAACATTTTATCACACCCTAAAACACACATTATGAAATACATTATCGCATTATTCTTACTTTTTGGAACGATTCAAACCCAGGCCCAGCAAGAAAATGGGCAACTTTCCACCCATATCCTTGATATCGGAAAAGGCTTGCCGGCAACAGGCGTTACGGTGGAGCTCGAAAAAATGAATGAGCAAAATAATACCTGGTCTTTAATAGATAAAAAAGTAACAGACAGCAATGGCAGAATTCCTGATTTTTTAAATAAGAAAAAAGACAATGAAGGAATTTATAAACTAGTTTTTAAAGTAGCTGATTATTTTAAAAGCAATCATACAGAAACTTTCTATCCGTTTATAGAAGTGGTTTTCCAGATTAAAGGCAGCAATCATTTTCATGTGCCCATTACGCTTTCACCATTTGGCTATTCTACTTATAGAGGTAGCTAATTGTATTGTTTATTATAATACCAGGATGACACTTTTTAATGAAGTGTCATCCTTTTTTTAGGGTCAGCCGGATATTCTTTTTGAAAAATCTTCTTTATAGGTTTCCCCAATTGGAATAACCGCTTCCCCGATAAAAATCCTATTTTTTTCTAACGTATCTATTTTATTGATGGCGATGATATAGCTTTTGTGTACACGGAGGAAGTTTTGTGCTGGCAAAAGTTCTTCCATATTTTTCAGGCTTTGAAGTGTAATTAATTTTTCAGTCCTGGTTACAACTGATAAATAATCTTTCAAGCCTTCAACATATAAAATATCATCAAAAGAAACCCTTACTAATTTATTGTCAGTTTTGATAAATATGAAATCATCAACATTTTCCGGCTGAACAAAAACAGTTTCAGGAGTCTTTTGATTACCCAAAATCATCTGCCTGGCCTTTTCTGCAGCCTTGTAAAAACGGTCAAAACTGATGGGCTTTAATAAATAATCCACCACATTATGCTCGTAACCTTCCAGGGCATATTCGCTATACGCAGTTGTAAGAATAACCGGCATTTTATTTTGAGAAATTCGAAGAAATTGCATGCCTGTTAATTCAGGCATTTGAATATCCAGGAAAAGCAAATCGACCTCCGCATGTTGCAAATATTCCAATGCATCGATCGGTGAATTACTTTTATAAATTAATTCAAGGAATGGTATTTTTTTTATGTAATCCGCCACCAGGGCCAATGCCCACGGTTCATCATCTACGGCCATGCACCTGATAGGTTTCATTTTTACAAATTAATAGTTAGTGTGATGGTATATTGTTTATCAATATGATCAATATTTAATTGATATTGATGAGGGTAAATTAGTTCCAATCGGCGTTTCACATTTTCCAAACCAATTCCACTGCTTTCATCTTTCTTACCTCCTGCAATTCTATTAGAACATAGAAAAGTAAGATTTTTTTTCTCTATGGTAAGTTTAATAACAAAAGGATTTTCTTCATCAGTTAATACGCCGTGTTTAAAACCATTCTCTACAAAGGGAACCAACAATAATGGAGCAATCATTTTTCCTTCGGCATCGCCAATAACCGTAAAATTTACTTTCGCCTCTCCCACACTACGCAAACTTTGCAGTTCAATAAAATCTCTCAGATAGCCAATTTCTTTTGTCAATTCTATTTTTTCACCTCCACTATCCTTCATCACATACCGCATGATACCACTCAATTTTTCGATTGCCGGTAAGGCTTTATCAGATTGATGATATACCAACGAATAAATATTATTCATCGTATTGAAGATAAAGTGTGGATTGACCTGGCTACGTAAAAAAGAGACTTCTGCATTTCTTTTTTCTTCCTGCAAAATGGTATTTTCCTTTTGCGTTTTAATAAGATCATTGATAAGCCAGAGAAAAAAACTAATGACCATGGGAGGCAGCGCATAATAAATATTATCGAACATATAATAAATGATGGGTGTTCCTTTAAAATAGTTTGAAACACCCAGGAAGTGAAGAAATAATACTTCCTCTATTAAATATCGCAGCGATATCCACAGTAACAGCAATGCAAGCCAGCCAAGCCAGGCTTTTTTATATTGTTTTGTTTTAAAATATTTAGGTAAAACAAAAAAGTAATTTAAATAAAAAATTAAAAAGGAAAGAAATATGCTGCTTAATATGAGCGGCTGAGTAAAATCTTTAAGATCGAATGTAACTTTTTGGTAAAAAAATTGACCGATGAGGCTGGCTCCTATTAATTTGTAAAACCAATAAAAGAAGTGAATCAGTATGACAGTTTGTTTCTTCATGTGAATAATTAATGGAACAAAATAAGAAAACTCATTTCGCGTAGTCATTTATTTTCGACGAACCGCCCTAAAAATACTACGAATATGGACGATCAGTAAAATTGTAATCTTTTCGCCGTTGGCTATCGTTTAAATTCTCCATTTTTTATTATAATCCTTGTACTGATTTGAAGTTTTTTCATACAAAACCTGTTGAAGGTATAAATAAAGGCGTTGGTAGAATGTTGGGGATAATAAATTTTAAGTGATCGCAAATTTGCATTATAAAATCAGACACATGAAAAAATTTATTTCTCTTCTTGCAGTTTCCTTATTCTTAAATATTTTTTGCTTCGGTCAGAATGGCCAGGTAAATGGAAATGTAAAAGACAACAGCAATCAACCAATACCTTATGCAACTGTGCAAATTATGAAAAGTGGTGGCAGCGCTATTATTAAAGCTACTGTTTCAGGAAATAATGGTTCTTTTCAAATCAGCAAAATAGACAATGGAAATTATATCATTGACATTTCCTCTATAGGTTTTGAAAAGCAATCAACATTATTTACTGTTGACAGTGCGCATGAAATAATAAACCTGCCTGATTTTACATTAATAGCAGCTAAAAATATCCTGGAAGGCATTACAGTAAGTACCGGCAAAAAATTCATTGAAGTAAAAGCAGATAAAAC
>JBDTEF010000118.1:0-16999 GCA_039922615.1 Ginsengibacter sp. | reverse complement strand
TGCCCGTGAAATGAAATTAGGCATGAAAATAAAAATTAATTCCATAGAAGTTTTTGATAAATCTTTTATTGTTTCTTATGGTAAACACGCAACGGAAACGCTAAGTAATGTGGTATGTGATAGAATGCTGGTGGAAAAATATTGAGTTTTTTGTTGCTTTTGACACTGGTTTCTACTGAATGGCGTTAGGATTTATTATTAAACAGGATACTTGCTATATTATTTTCAACTATGGAAATGTTTATAAACGCTAAAAATTTTTTCTAACTTCATAATCCACTGATTTATGAAAATTCTTCTTTTTTCTCTCCTGATATTATTAACTACTATGGCTTTTTCGCAAATAAAATACCCTGTAACCAAAACGGTAATCCAGGAAGATAATTATTTCGGTACAATCGTAAAAGATCCGTACCGCTGGCTGGAAGATGACAACAGTGCTGAAACAAAACATTGGGTGGAAGAAGAAAATGCCGTCACACAAAAATATCTTTCTGCCATTCCATTCCGGGAGAAAGTAAAGGCTACCCTGGAAAAAATGTGGAATTATCCTAAATACAGCCAACCAATGCTTGAAGGCGAATATTATTATTTTTATAAAAATGATGGCTTGCAAAACCAGGCCATTTTATACAGGCAAAAAGGATTGAATGGAAACCCGGAGGTATTTATTGATCCTAATAAAATGAGCAAAGATGGAACTGCAGCGATTGGTTTACCTGTCTTTAGTAAAAATAAAAAATATGCTGTTTATCTTGAATCACAGGCAGGAAGCGATTGGCAGTTGGCACATGTAATGAATGTAAGTGATAAAAGTTTACTTAAAGACAAAGTTGATTATATCAAATTTAGCGGTACTTCGTGGAAAGGAGATGATGGATTTTATTACAGCAGGTATCCAAAGCCGGAGGAGACAAGCAAACTCACCACCCAAAATCAATATCACAAAGTATATTATCATCAAATCGGCACAGAACAGGATGAAGATGTATTAATTTATGAAGACAATGATCATCCCTTAAGAACAATAGGGGCGGGGCTCACAGAAGATCAACGGTTTTTATTTTTAAGTAAAAGTGAAGGTACGAGTGGTGTTGAACTATGGGTAAAAGATTTGACCAATCAATCTCCTCAAAATGATTTTTCTTTATTAATAAAAGGATTTGATACTGAAGCGAATTTTATAGAAAATGATGGAGATAAAATATTGGTGCAAACGAATGCAGATGCACCTAATTATCGCGTGGTTTTGATAGACCCAAAAGATCCGGCACCAGACAAATGGCAAACGATCATTCCGGAGAGAAAAGAATTATTACAAAGTGTAGGTACAGCAGGGGGAAAATTATTTCTTTCTTATTTACAGGATGCCTCTACGCGGGTTTACCAAACCAACTATAGCGGCCAGCTTGACAGGGAGATTCAGTTGCCGGGAATTGGTACTGCCGTTGGTTTTGGTGGAGAGAAAGAGGACAAGGAATTGTTTTATACGTACACTTCTTTTGGTTTTCCGCCCACTATTTTCAAATATGATATTGCTTCAGGAAAAAACGAATTATTTCGCAAAAGCGAAGCAAAAGTCGATTATGAAAAATACCTGACTGTTCAATCCTTTTTTACAAGCAAGGACGGTACAAAGGTTCCGTTATTTATTACGTATAAAAAAGGACTGGAGTTGAATGGCAATAATCCAACACTATTGTATGGTTATGGTGGATTTAATATTCCGATGACACCGGCATTTTCAATTTCAAATGCTTTTTTTTTAGAACAAGGTGGAGTATATGTAGATGTCAATTTACGCGGTGGCAATGAATATGGTGAAGCATGGCATAAGGGTGGAATGCTGCAGAATAAACAAAATGTATTTGATGATTTTATTGCCGCGGCTGAATTTTTAATTGAAAAAAAATATACCAATTCTGATAAATTAGCCATTCGTGGTGGAAGCAATGGCGGGCTGCTTGTTGGTGCGGTAATGACCCAAAGGCCTGAACTTTTTAAAGTAGCCATTCCCCAGGTGGGCGTATTGGATATGTTGCGTTACCATCTTTTCACGATTGGCTGGGCCTGGGCTACAGAATATGGCCGTAGTGATAAAAAAGAAGACTTTGAAAATTTGTATCAATATTCTCCGCTTCATAATCTGAAGAAAGGCTTTAAATATCCTGCCACTTTAGTCACCACTGCAGACCATGATGACCGCGTGGTGCCGGCACATAGTTTTAAATTTGCCGCTACGCTACAGGCGGATAATGATGGCAGCAATCCTACACTTATCCGAATAGAAACCAAAGCGGGACATGGTGCGGGAAAACCGACAAGTAAACAAATTGAGGAAGCAGCAGATATCTGGAGTTTTGTGATGTATAATTTAGGGATGAAATTTTTAGATAATAAATAATTCTTCGTTATACCTATTATCTAAAAAATTTTCATTTCATGAACTAAAATTCAGTACGGTTTTAAAGGAAATTCCGTGGAAAAGCATCGATTGGAATTACTTTAATTTGATGGATTGCCTTGTCAACTACCTTAAAATTATTTGACTTTCATCACGATGAATGGACGACTAATATGATTGGGAAGTAGTACAGTATTGAATTGAATAATTCGATACAGCTCCAGACCATTTGGTTTACAGCAAATGATCAAGCCAAATTTACCGATACATTATTCCAAATTTAAACCTTGCAAAATTTTATTTGCCATCTCCGGATATATTTTTAATTTGCATGTGCTAATTGAATCCGACTAAGGATTTTCCAAAATCTTTCCTCCCCTGGCAGTTACGCTGTGTTTCAAATTTTTTATTAAATACTGATTACTAATAAAAAATTTTCCAAACACATTTTCTATTATTTTTTTACTCACTTAAACTTTTTTTCAAATGAAAGCTTTTCAAAAAAATCGCATCTACAATTATGCGGGTTGGATGGCAGTCTGCCTGGCATTATTCTTCTCTTTTACTGGTTGTGTGAAAGGACATGAAATACCACAACTTACCGTAAAAGTAATAGCTTCAGGACTGGCGGGTACTATGGGGATTGAGGCTGATGAATCAGGTAATATATTGGTAACGGAAAGTGGAACTGATATTCCCGATTCTGTAGGAAACACGCACAACGATAATGGCAAAGTAATATTTATTTCTCCTGCCGGAAAGAAGTATGATGCGATTATTAACCTGTCTTCTTTCGCGAATGTGCATTCCAACGAATTACAGGGAACTACTCACTTATTAATGGACGGTCGTATATTGTATATTTTATCAGGAGATTACCTGTATACAGCAGACCTGACTCACTACAAATTAGGGGATATACCATTGGATGCTAAAACACTGCCACGTGAGGATGTAGCAGCGGTAATATCTAATATTCCTTCTCCAAATAATCCTGATAAAGATTCACATCCTTATAATCTTACAAAAGGTCCGGATGGAGATCTATACATAACTGATGCGGGTGCCAATGCGATCGTACATCGTAAAAGTGCTAATAATTTCACTGTTCTTGCCAGCTTTCCGGCCCTTGCTAATCCGTTTTTCCCCGGCCTGGGTGGCCCAACAGTTCAGGCAGTGCCAACTTCTATTCGTTTTGATGGCAATGATTTTTTAGTAACTATTTTGACCGGCTTCCCATTTCCTGCAGGGAGTGCCAATGTTTATAGAGTATCTTTAAGTGGAACTGTCTCTCTTTATCAGGGTGGATTTACAGCACTGGTTGACCAGGAACAAGGTTATGCTAACAGTCACATTTTTGTACAACACGCTGCCTCATTTAATCCTGCTACCGGTTTTGCACCCAATTCAGGATCAGTAATTTACGCAAATGGCTCTGCCACAAAAGTCCTTGTCGGGGGTCTTAACCAGCCCGTGGGAGTGAAACAAATAAATTCCAATACATTATATGTCACATGTTTGGGGGATGGTACAGTTTTAAAAGTGACAAACTATTAATAGATAAATAAATTTTATTTATTTAATTTTTAAAGGCTGCCTCAAATATCAGTATTGAGGCGGCTTTTTTATGATGCCGGGATCCTGTTCGTACCAATTAAAATGCAAGGTTTTCCTACTCCGAAAAAATCAATTTTCATTTAAATAAAGAAGAACTCAATCAAAAGAGTTTTAAAATAAATATTCATTCTAATTTTGTGATTCTAATTTTTAAAAAATGACATCAATTGTTGCCGCTACCGAAGATGATACTAGGATCTTGTGTGAGCTTTCCAAACAGACACTAATGGAATCTCATGGAAACAGTGCGCCGGAAGAAGATTTGGATCAGTATATTTTGGAAAATTATAATGAAAAAACGATAAGAGCTGAATTAAAAGATCCGAAAAATATTTATTATCTTTTGTATCATAATGAAGAATTGGTCGGTTATTCAAAAATAATCCTGAACGTTCCTTATAAAGATGGCGTAGATAAAAATATGGCCAAACTGAACCGGATATTTCTACTGAAGAAAGTGTATGATCAAAAATTGGGCGTAAAGCTGCTGACATTTAATATCAATTTGTTGAAGCAGCATCACCAGGCAGGCGTATGGCTTTATACATGGACAGAAAATGAACGGGCTATAAAATTTTACAAAAAAAATGGATTTAAAATTGTTGGAAGCCACGATTTTAAAATTTCCGACAATCACATAAATCCAAATCATCTCATGTTCCTCGATTTTTCAAAATAACATATTTTACAAACATCTTTCACAAAGAATTTTTTATTTGCCTGTGATATTGAAAGGCATTAAACCCAAAAGAAATTTCTTTAAAAGATAAAGCGGTTACACCATTTTGCCTTTCCATTAATCGAAAACAACCATCCATTAATTGAGTGACTGAATTTCTGTGGTTGATCTGCACCTTTGATTTATCAATAAAACGAAAATCATGAAAAAGACCAACCTTCCTGAAGCAAAAAAATTCTTAAGCACACTGAATGAAAATGGTGGCCCGGAATTAAAAGATTACCAAACGCTGGACAATTTCTTTTTTGCACTTGATGCAGATATTCGTGAAAAGCGATTTACGAAAGAAGAATTATCTCAATTAAACACCTGTTTTGATTTTGATAAAATGCCTGATTCATTTCATAGCATGTGCGTACAAAAACCTTTCGGATATGCAGGTGATTTTTTGGTGATCGATAAAATATATACCTATCATACCTGCGAAAATTATTCAAAATGGGATGAATATTTTCATACGCAAAGTGCCACTAAAGCCGTTCGCAACCGCAAAGATTATTTTAAGGAATCAGTAAAGAATTTTTTACTGGAAAAAAATCATTCTCCTGCTATCAGGTTGCTGAACATTGCCAGTGGACCTTGCCGCGATCTGCTGGAATTATATGAAGATGAAACCATAAAAACGAATATTCAAACAACCTGCGTGGAAATGGATGAGCATGCGATTGCCTATTCTAAAAAAATGGTAAAGAATCATTCGGGTAAAATCAATTTTATTCAAAAAAATATTTTGCGGTTTAATTGTGATGAAAAATTTGATATGATCTGGAGCGCCGGTTTATTTGATTATTTCAATGATGCGATATTTGTTCGCCTGCTTAAAAGAATGAAAAATTGGTTGGCGCCAAACGGACGGATTGTGATCGGAAATTTTAACCAGGAGCATAACCCCAGCAGAACTTACATGGAAGTAATGGGTGAATGGTTTTTGGAACATCGATCAGAAGCACATCTACTGGCACTGGCGCAGCAGGCAGGCTACAACAATTGTAAAATTGCCATAGAAAGAGAGCAGGAGAATGTAAACCTGTTTTTGAATATTAATTATTAAAATTGCTTATAAAAATCCTTTTGCATAGGTAACATAAAATTAAAATAAGAATGCTTCATTAGTCACCATTATTTTATCCGGTACTTTGCAACTTATAAAAAAGTTTCTATAGATTTTTTTCGATAATTCTAAGGCTTTTTCAATTAATATGGCTCAAAAAAAACCGCTTCCAATTTGGAAACGGTTTTTAATTGTAACTTTTTATGAAGTCCTATATCTCTAAGGATTCTCTGTTCGTTTTTCTTTCATAATATGTATACCATAAAGCCCGATATGGAATACCGCAAAAACAACCGAGATTATTAGCAATATGTGATCCTCTTTCCATCCAACTGTATTTTGATGCCATATACCAGTCAGGATTAATAAGAATGCTAAACCCATTCCTACCCACCTCGCTGTTTTCATTCCTCTTCTATTATCTGTGCCATCACCCAAATGACTGTTTTTAGCCCCATAAACCAAATAAATATCAAGGCCGATCAGCATCCACAGCACTAAACGGATCCATGTATCCGGCGCCAGAAATACCATCATAAATAAACAGGTGAAAATCCCGAGAATAGGTACCAATGGCACCAATGGTGTTTTAAAAGCCCTGGGAAGTTCAGGCATTTTTACGCGCATCACCCATATGCCGGCACATACCAGGATAAAGGCGAATAAAGTACCAATACTAGTCATTTCTCCCACCACACGTGCCGGAACAAAAGCCGCAAACAAACTAACAAAACCCATAAAAAGGAAGTTGCTACTGGCAGGTGTTTGTGTTTTAGGATTGATATGCGAAAATATTTTTGGTATTAAACCATCTTTACTCATGCTATAGAAGACGCGACTTTGGCCCATAAGCATTACCAATATCACGGATGAATAACCGAATAAAATCGCAACTATAATAGCACGATTCAACCATGGAAAATCAGGAATTATTTTTCCTGCTGCATTCAATGTGTGACCCATACTATCAATAGCTAGTGCTACCGGTGCAATACCATCAGCGCCTTTATAGTTCTGGTAATTTGTAACGCCGGTGAGTACGTGAGCAAATAAGATATAAAGAATCGTACAAATAGCCAGGGAACCGAGTATTCCTATTGGCATATCTTTTTTCGGATTTTTTGCTTCCTGCGCTGCAGTACTTACCGCATCAAAGCCAATGTAGGCAAAGAAAACGATGGCCGCCGCTCGTACAATTCCACCAAATCCATGTTCAAAAAATCCTTCATGGCCCGGGGTATTTGCAGGAATAATATATGGATGCAGATTTTCCATGTTGATATATTGCCAGCCAAGAACAATAAAGATAATTACAACCGTAATTTTAATGGTCACTATTATACTATTGACGAGGGCACTTTCCTGGGTTCCTTTTACCAGCAATAAGCTCATCAAAACGATGATCGCTACAGCAGGAAGATTTATTATGCCACCATCCCATGGACCTACCACCAATGAATGCGGAAGATGCACATCAAATCCTTCCAGGAATTTTACAAGGTAGCGACTCCAGCTTATACCTACTGTGGCGGCACCTACTGCATATTCAAGTACCAGATCCCAACCAATGATCCAGGCCAGGAATTCTCCCATTGTGGCATAAGAGTAAGTATAAGCACTTCCTGCTACGGGAATCATTGAAGAAAATTCTGCATAACATAACCCTGCAAAAAGGCAACCTATCGCAGCAATAATAAATGAAATCGTAATGGCAGGTCCTGCATTATTTGCAGCTGCTAATCCTGTGATAGAAAATAAACCTGCACCAATAATGGCACCTATTCCAAGGGCAACTAAAGCGCCCGGACCTAATGTACGTTTTAGCGTGCTGGTCCCGGTTTCAGATGCTTCGTTCATTAAAGCATCCATTGGTTTTCTTACGAACAAACTCATAATTGTGGTTGGTTTTTTTTAAATGGTATTATTTAAAAGATTTGGAAAAGTAAGGAATAAATTAAAAAGATAGGTAAAATATTTACCGGCGGTTTTTAAAAGATAGGAACGACCCAAAATTTTTTAGGAAAAACTTTTCGAATACCCTTTAATCATAACATAATACAGGCAATATTCAGGTAGTAAATTAGGTTTGATTATTTTATTTATTTTAGTTTCTATTTATTAGTTTTGGAGGATAACGATTTAACTGTGCTTATGAATAAAAGAAAAAGTGGGATACTTGTTTTTATTACGCTTACCATAGCTGTTATTTTTCATCTCATCGATATTTATAATTTTAATAGTATCTCTCCTGATTTTCTCAGGATCCTGAGATGGGTGTTTATAACATCACTGATTATTTATGCCATTTACAAAAAGTCACTTACTACCTGGATATTATCAAGTATGATCATTGGTGTAGAGATTGGGCTTGACTTTCCACTTTTTGCCACTAACCTAAAAGTGCTGAGCAATATTTTCCTCCGAATGGTTAAGACCATTATTGCGCCCATCCTTTTTTCTACGCTGGTTGTAGGCATCGCCGGGCATTCAGATCTGAAGCAAGTAGGTAGAATGGGCTGGAAATCGATTTTGTATTTTGAAGTGGTGACTACCATTGCTTTGATTATTGGTCTTATTGCCATCAATATTTCCCAGGCTGGCGTAGGCATCACTATTCCGCCGGGTTTCCATGAAGTACTTCCGGAGACTGCACCACAGACGTGGCAGGATATTGTGCTCCATATTTTCCCGGAGAATATTATTAAATCAATTTATAATGGTGATGTACTTCCCATCGTGGTATTTAGTGTTATTTTCGGTATTGCATTGGCCATGGTAAGTGAGGCAAAACGTAAGCCCATGCTGATGTTCTCTGAAAGCCTTGCAGAAACAATGTTCAAATTTACCAATATTGTTATGCATTTCGCGCCCTTTGGCGTTGGCGGTGCTATTGCAGTTACTGTAGGACATTTGGGTGTGGACATTCTTTTTTCCCTGGCAAAATTACTATTGACTTTATATGCTTCTTTAATTGTTTTTATTGTGGTGGTATTAGGATCCATTGCTTATTTTTTGAAAATACCCATCAGGCAATTTATCAAAGCAGTTTCAGAACCGGTTTCTATCGCATTCGCCACAACGAGTTCAGAATCTGCCTTGCCAATTGCCATGGAAAATATGGAGAAGTTTGGTGTGCCACGTAAAATTGTATCCTTTGTGTTGCCTACCGGTTACACCTTTAATTTGGATGGTACTACTTTATATCTCTCGCTGGCTAGTGTATTTGTTGCCCAGGCTGCAGGCATGCATATGCCGATAGGGACACAACTTATTATGGGACTAACGTTGATGCTTACCAGTAAAGGTGTTGCCGGAGTGCCGCGTGCATCTTTGGTTATTCTCCTCGGAACAGTTTCTTCTTTTGGGTTACCTGTGTGGCCGGTGATGGCTATTTTGGGGATTGATGAATTAATGGATATGGCGCGAACATCTGTGAATGTAATTGGAAATACACTGGCCAGTTGCGTAATAGCAAAGTGGGAAGGTGAATTTGACCAGGAAAAAGCGCTGGCTTTTGTGGCTGATTAAGAAATTAATTCCGTTTACTTTTGTACTTCTTTACATAATAATATTTCTATTGTATTCATCAAAAAAAAATCCGTGACGCTTCTGCAGTTATTAGATATCAATTTCAAGGAACTTTTAAATCCCCAGTTTTATATTGATCATGGTGGATTGTGGATGATCATCTTTATAGTATTTGCAGAAACTGGTTTGTTTGCAGGCTTTTTTTTACCGGGAGATGCACTCCTTTTTGTGACAGGAATATTTAGTGATCAATTGATCACCTCTGTGTTTGCTGTAGATTTTTCAGAGTGGATAGATCTGGGTATTTTATTTGTACTGATATCAGTTGCAGGTATACTTGGCAACTTTGTTGGTTACTGGTTTGGTCTGAAAAGCGGCCCTTATTTGTACCAAAGAAAAGACACTTTCATTTTCAAGAAAAAATATCTTTTACAGGCACATGATTTTTATGAAAAAAACGGAGGTGGGGCAATTATCATAGCAAGG
Source organism: Ginsengibacter sp. (assembly GCA_039922615.1). Classification (GTDB taxonomy): domain Bacteria; phylum Bacteroidota; class Bacteroidia; order Chitinophagales; family Chitinophagaceae; genus Ginsengibacter. The sequence goes on along the minus strand of JBDTEF010000118.1, from coordinate 7,174 downwards.
TTCGTTCCCTTCGTTCGCACCTTCGCTCCCATTGTTGCAGGCATCGTAAAGATGGATAAAAAAAAGTTTGCCATCTGTAATATCACCGGTTGCATGTTGTGGGTAGGCAGTATGCTTTTGATCGGGCATTTCTTAAATGAATTTGTGAGAAATCAATTTGGTTTTGAATTGAAAGATCATCTTGAGGTAATTATATTGATCATTGTTGTGCTAACCACATTTCCTGTACTCTGGAAATTATTCTTTTCTAAGAAAAAACCAAAAACACCATCCATTAAATAGGCAATAAATTGTTGCCGGATTTTTAAAATACAGATTAGTTTCGATATCTCATGATGAAAATTCTTATAATCAGGTTCTCTTCTATTGGTGATATTGTACTTACTACACCGGTAATACGTTGCCTTAGAAAAAAATTCCCTGAAGCAGCCATTCATTATTTGACCAAAGAAAAATTTGGCGGTGTCGTAAGCTCAAATCCTTATTTAAACAGGGTGCTGTTTTTAGCTGAAAATATTGAAACCACAATCGAAGAAATAAAAGAAGAGAAATATGATTATATCATTGATCTTCATCACAACCTGCGCACCTTACGCATAAAGCAAGCGCTAAAAAAAACCAGTTTCCATTCTTTTCCAAAATTGAATATTGAAAAATGGATTTACACTAATTTCAAAGTGAATGTAATGCCATCCAAACATATTGTTGACAGGTACCTGGAAACAGTTTCTTCGTTGGGTGTGGTTAATGATGGACTGGGACTTGATTTTTTTATTCCTGAAGAAGATAAATTAAACCAGGATGATCTTCCTTTCTCTCACATACATGGATATATCGCTATTGCTATTGGTGCGGCTCATTTTACAAAACGACTACCTGTAGAAAAATTGAAGGAATTAGTTAGTAAGATTGATTTTCCAATTGTATTATTAGGCGGGAAAGAAGATGCTGAAAATGGACATCTGATTGCGGAGGCTGAAACCGTGAAAGTGTATAATGCATGTGGTAAATTTTCCCTGAATGAATCTGCTGATATTATTCGTAATGCTAAATTAGTCATCAGCCATGATACAGGCCTGATGCATATTGCAGCTGCTTTTGAAAAGACAATATTGTCTGTTTGGGGAAATACAGTTCCTTCATTTGGTATGTACCCTTACAAAACGCGGTACGAAGTATTCCAGGTATATAAATTGTGGTGCCGGCCATGTAGTAAAACAGGATTTGACAAATGCCCGCTGGGGCATTTTAAATGCATGAAACTTCAATCCATGGATGCATTGGCAGAAAGAGCTATGTTTTTTGTTAAGAAATAAGGGCTTAACTTTTTATTTGAAAATGGTTCAGCATTTTTACCTACAATTTATTTTCAATGCGACTGTTATTTAGCCTGCTGTTTATTTTTATATTTTCTACAAATACCATTGCGCAAAAAGTGGTGGTGAATGTGTTTATGCAAAACAAAATAGCCTCTCCAAAGAGCGATACTATTTATTTCGATATTAATAAGCGATTAACCTGGAGCGATTTTAAAGGAGTTGCACAGCCAAACCATTTCGGAGGTGCTGTTACAGCCAGTGGCTTTGCCTTTGGTTCTCAATCAGAATATGATGGAGAAAAGATTACCATAGACATTGGAATCATTACTTTTTTTCTTAAGTCTACGTCCTGGAAAAAGCCGGAAATTAATTCAGCATTCCATTTATTGCATGAACAAAATCATTTTGATATTACAAGGCTGGGCTCAGAAAAATTCATGAGTGAAATCAAAAAAGCCAATTTCACAAAATCAAATTATCAGCAATTAATCACAACAATTTTTAATAGGGTTTATAGAGAAAATGACGAATTGCAAAACAAGTATGATCTCGAGACGAATCACAGTATAAATACTAAAAAGCAGGAAGAATGGAACCAATGGGTAGCTGATCAATTGTTGAAAATTCAAAGCTGATTTTTTAATAGTTAATGATATTTAAAATACACATTATATGGTACCAGGATAAATTGTTACGTTTTTAATCATAAAATTTTATTCAATGCGATCTATCTAAAATTTTACGTTTATATTGTGCCCTTAACAAAAGGATGTTTACTTACTATGAGTTTTGAAAATTATGTCGTTCCCTATCAGATCGATGAACGATATCAAAAAAAGGTGGCTTATTTCTCAATGGAATTTGCGATACATCAACCCCTAAAAATCTACAGTGGAGGTCTTGGTTTTCTTTCCGGTTCGCATTTAAGAAGTGCATTTGAATTACGGCAGAACCTAATAGGAATAGGCATTCTATGGAAAGAAGGTTATTATGACCAGGTGCGTCATGAAGACCAAACCATGAAGCCAATGTGGATCGAAAAGATTTATAATTTTTTAGAAGATACAGGTATTGTTTTTGAAATAGACATTCATGATCACCCGGTAAAGGTGAAGGTAATGTACCTGAATCCTTCTACTTTTAATAGTGCGCCATTATTTTTGCTTAGTACTGATTTGCCAGAGAATGATTACGTTTCTCAAACAATTACCCACAGACTTTATGATGGAAATGCAGCCACGAAACTGGCGCAATTTATTCTACTCGGAGTTGGCGGTGCCAAGTTGATGGATGTAATTAATTTCAACCCGGAAGTATATCACCTGAATGAAGCCCATGCGGTAAGTGCTGCCTTTTATTTGTATAGAAAATACGGCAATATTGAGGATGTAAAAAAGCGACTTGTTTTCACAACACATACACCGGAAGAAGCCGGAAATGAAAAGCATGATATTTTTATGTGTGAGAGAATGAGCTATTTCTGTGACATGCCTTTGGAAGAAGTTCGTAGGATCACAGGTATGACGGACGATCTTTTCAATCATTCATTGGCAGCCTTGCGTTTTGCACGTCTTGCCAATGGCGTTTCTCAATTACACGGCGAAGTGAGCAGGCAAATGTGGCAGAAATATGAAGGTATTTGCGAGATTAAAGCAATCACCAATGCACAGAATGTGCGTTATTGGGCAGACAAACAATTGTACCGCGCCAAGGAAGAAAATAATGATGATTGGTTTGATGATAGAAAAAGACATTTAAAACTTCGCGCATTAGAGATTGTTGCCGATCAGACAGGAAAAGTGATGAGTCCTGATGTGCTCACTATTGTATGGGCCAGGCGATTTGCAGGTTATAAACGTGCTGAATTAATAACGCGAGATTATAAAAGATTTGAAGCGTTGATCAGCAACCCTAAATATCCTGTACAAGTAATATGGGCAGGTAAGCCGTATCCACTTGATAGTCCAGCAATTGCAGATTTTGATTATTTGGTACACTTAAGTAAAAAATATAGCAATGTTGCTGTTTTGACAGGGTACGAACTCACTCTTAGTAAAAGAATGAAACAGGCATCAGATGTTTGGTTAAATAATCCCCGCGTGCCCAGGGAAGCAAGTGGAACAAGTGGTATGACTGCTGCGATGAATGGTGCCGTGAATGTAAGTACCAATGATGGCTGGATCTGCGAGTTTATCAATAATGGAAACAACGGATTTATTGTTCCGCCGGTAGATTACATGAATATGCATGTGGAAGAGCAGGATAAATATGATATGGAGCAGATCTATAAAATCCTTGAAGAAGAAATATTGCCTATTTATTATAATGATTTTCCTACCTGGAGACAGATTGTAAAAAATGGGATGAGAGATGTATTGTTTGCATTTAATAGCAACAGAATGGCAGAGGAGTATTACGATATATTGTACAAGTAGGTTTTAGCTGTGAGCTTTCAGCTTTGAGCTATGAGCTTTGACAAAATAATCGAAGGAATTTGAAGAAGTTTAGTGGATTGTATTCACTAAACTTTTTTTTGTTATACCAACACTTTCTTAAGATCATGGATAATGCAGTAATTCAAACTTATACTTGGGGGTTATTTGATAAAGTTTAAATAATACCTTCAGTCAGAAAATTAAAACTGAATTTCATTTTTTCTAAGAGTTTATTATTAAGACTCAAATAACCAACAGATTTAAGCACCTACAAAACTAACTTTCAACAAAGTTCACGGCTCCCTGCTCATTGCTCAATACTCATAGCTCATAGCTCACTCCCAATCAATACAGCTCGAAAATCACTGCTATCTCCATAAAAAACATTGAAATCAACTTTTCCTCTTATTCCGTTTACCCGGCCTTGTTCACTGTGTTGCCAAAAGATCCAATGTCTGTTTGTTCGCGGTTGTAGCTGTTGCAGGTAATGTGCGATCCAGATGGGATATTCTTCAAATCCTGAATTAAAATACGTTTCATAGAAACTGATATTTGTATAAATAATTGGTTTTACACCATAATGATTTTCTATTATTTGCAACCATCTTTTTACATCTGCCTGCATTTGAGAAACAGTCACATGCCTGGATATTTCTATGTCAAGTACCGGTGGTAAATCACCTTTTTGCAGGGAAACCATTTCTGAAAAATTTTTTGCCTGCCTCTCCGGGCTGGTGCCGGGAATATAGAAATGATACGCGCCCTTTGTAATATTTTGTGCGCCTGCTCTTCGCCAGTTTTTTTTGAATAAAGGATCCGTATTTTTTTCTCCTTCTGTTGCTTTTATAAATGCAAAACCGATTTTTATGCCGTCTATCTCCATTTCTTTTACCTCTTTCCAGTTGATGGTACTTTGATATCGGCTCACATCAATGCCGTGAATCTCATAACCCGTGGGCATATTTATTTCAAACCCGGGATAAAAAATATGGGGTTTTATAAAAAATAGGTTAATTACAATAAAGGCAATAATAAATCCCGCACTTATCAAAAGAAAGATTTTGAAGAATGATTTTTTGGCTGAATTCTTTTTATTTTTTCTTTTCAAATTTGGTTAAATATAATACCCGCGCATTTTTAAAAAGCCGGATTTTTCTTTTTGGGTTAACGGCACAGGTTATTTATTGATGAGTTTTGACTTACAATTTTATTATTCTTTTCGATAGATTAACGCCATCTTCAGAAAATATTTTCATGATGTAAACCCCTTTGGGTAAGTAATGCAGGTTAATTTCTTTAAATAAATAGCCATTCAAAGAAAAAGTTTCCCCGCTAATCAGGCGACCGTTTATGTCAAAGATCTTGTAAAATACTTTGGGTGAAGTAATGTGCAGAAAGTTGAGTTGCACACTATTTACAAAAGGATTGGGATATATCTCTACCTGGTTTTCTTTACTGTCATCAGCCATTTTTAAGGAAGTATTATTCTTAGTTACAAGCCAATAATCAGGATCAACTATCACGGTATCTGCGATAAACCCAATCTCCCTGAAAAATTTTTCGCCGTTCGTTTTGTTATCCAGGACAATGGTTTTTTGTTGGGTTGCATTTTTGAATTGTAGGGCCAAGGGCAAAGTGAAAAATCCAACAGATGGGTTGGAAGTGGTTTGATTCAATTTTATTCTTACATAATCATTTCCAATTTGTGTCCATTCTACCTGGTAAGAAGGATATCCTTCTCCATAGAACCATTGATCAAAAAAATAATCCAGTTTTTTACCACTCACTTCTTCCAGGTTTCTTTGCAGATCTTTTGTAACCGCAAAACCATAGGCGAGTGACGGATCATTAAAATAATTTGTCAATCCTTTAAAAAAAATACTATCACCCAATATCCAGCGCAACATAGTAAGCAGGTATCCACCTTTGGAATAGGAAAGCCTTGAATCAAAAATGCGGTTTACATTTGTAGTATCTTTTACAAAAACAGATCCTCCGGTTGAAGAGGTGATTTTGGAAATTTCCTGCCTCCTTCCCTGCATGGCAGTTTGTGGATATTTTTTTTCAAAATCTATGTTAGTAAGAAATGTGGCAAAACCCTCACTTAGCCAGATATGTTGCCAGCTTGCGACAGTAATTTTATCTCCGAACCATTGGTGTGCCAATTCATGTGCCATCAGGTTTTCGTCAGGTGCAAATATAAAGGTTGAAGTCTGGTGTTCCATTCCCCCTCCCCAGCCAAATTGTACATGGCCGTATTTTTCCTTCATAAATGGATAGGGACCAAATAGTTCACTATAATATTTGATCGTAGGAAACATCAATTGTGTTTGGAGTTGAAATAAGGCCAGGCTTTCAGGGTAGCAAAATGTTTGCATTAATAAATTGTCATTACCTATTTGTATATATTCCTTGAATTCGGTATAATTTGTAACTGCCATGCATACGAGATAGGAAGCAATTGGATAGCGATGTTTCCAATGAGTAATTTTTTTGTCACCGGCTATTACTTCGTCCTGCAATAATCCATTTGAAGCTGCCTTATATTGGCTGGGGTTTGTAATATATACATCAATTGAATCGGCCTTATCATCCAGGCCGTTTTTGCAAGGCCACCAATCCCGGCTTCCATAAGGTTCACTTAATGTCCACAAAATTGGCGTACCGGAATGCATATTTATTTCAAAAGAGCCAAAGCCCTGGTTGGCTGGAATTCCCTGGTAATAAATGCTTACCGAGTCCAGCGTTCCGCCTGGTTTGTCTGCAGCAAAATTAATTTGGATTGAATTATTCGTTTGTGAATAGGAGAGACTTCCATTTTTATCTTTCACACTATCCACCCTCAGACTATTCATGAGGTCATAAATAATAAAAGAGGTCGGAGAAGTTACTACAAAATACGAAGTCACTTTTCCTTTTATATACCTCGTTGCAGGATCTACTTCCCATTCACACCTGTAATATTTTACATCGAAATTATTGGATGCAGCGGTGACATTTTTGTTGATTTGCGTGGTTAGGTAGGCTTTTTTCTCGAACGCTGCTATCTTTTCTGTAGTAAATTGAGACGGTAGTTTTTGGCCATAACTTACTGAAAACAACTGTAAGAAAGTAAAAATGATAATTCTCATATAATCTTTTTAGTAATTTATTAACCTGATAGTTTGCTTTTTTCGATGTAGAAAACTATCTTCGCCGACCCTTATTAATAAAAAATACCAATAGTGCACTAAAATTTTTGTACTATTTTATTAAAAGTAAACAGTTCTTTTTTTTTAAACCAAAGTTCTTTTTTTTTAAAATAAAAACTAAAGATCCTTATAATACAGGCGTTCTTAAAAACGTGAAATAATTATTTGATTACGAAAAAATTCTAAATGAAAAATATTCAATCAAAGAGCTTATTAACGTTGATTATAA
>JBDTEF010000117.1:0-2529 GCA_039922615.1 Ginsengibacter sp. | reverse complement strand
TTTTTACATTCTTGTGCTTTTGCTGTACTCGTACAAAGAATTATAAATGTGAAGAGACATCCATAAATTTTAGTCTGAAGTTTCAAAAAGTATTTCATATGTATGTTTTTTTTGTAAATTAAACAATTTTGTATTTTATTATTCTTTTTTTCAACGCATTTTCAAAATATTCTTTTAGGCTTGGATCTTTTTAAAGTTTGCTGTTACCTGCTATAATTCCACCATTGTATTTGATTTTTTTTTCCTGCCTAATGCATCTTTGCTTAATGAATTGTAACCATCAATACGGAATGTAATCTTAAAACATTTTTTAGTGTCAGTAAGGTCTGAATACCCGTTTTTAGGGTCTTATAATTTGATTCCGTTGAAGCATCTGTTACAAAAGTTGCATTATCATTGGGTTTTTAATTATTATTACAGGAAATCTATCGTTAATTGGAATTCATTATTTGACCGGACTTTTGGCCGGTATTATGCCGGCTTTAGTAATCGGAAATGTCATATTTTTCATGTAAGAAAGTAGATCTGCGCCAATCATATTATAATTAAGCTTATTCCCTACAAGATAGATAAAATTATTCAGTGAGTATATAAGAAATATATTTTTTTAATTGCATCTCTGCCAAAATCTACATCATTAAGAATTCAAAAACTTGCCGGCATTACTATATTCCTGGTATTTTTATAATACCGGAAAGAATATCTTATTCATTTCACATACCCCAATTCCAACATAACCTTCCAAATTTCCTCACTCAAAAGCATTTCATTATTTGTCAACCAGATAATCGTAATATCTGCTTCAGGAATCATTAATAAATGCGCCCTGAAGCCGCCCTGGTCACCACTGTGTTCAATCACGGTATATTGTTCATTTGGATATGTACCATGCAAATAGGATTTGTGTTTAAACCAGGCCAATCCTTTCCAGGGCGCTGCTTCACCCTTCCAATTGTCGGGATTCCAGGGTTCGGTGGAGAGTGTCGTAGTCCTTGCATCCACGAATGAATTTTTCTTAATCGCTTCCACATACTTTTTCAGATCATCGATAGAACTCCAGACACCGCCATTACCCGCTGCGGCAAAAGTAGGGTATTCGCCATAGTCATATTCTTCCCACGCACCATTTATATTTCGATAACCATGTGCTACATTTTCTGAAGGATGCGCTCCATCCTGGATGTCGCTGTTTTGCATACCAGCTGGTTCAAAAATTCGCTTCTTTATAAAATCCTGCCATTTTATTCCGCTTACTTTTTCAATGATCAATGCAAGTCCATTGTAGGCAGGATTAGAATATTCATAATTGCTCCCGGCCTCAAAATGTAATGAATCAGCCTGCTTTATCGGCGCCCAGTTTTCTTCATCTTTTGCCGTTAAATAAAAAACACTGTCTTCTTCTGTTTTCCGCAGATCCGGCAATCCGGAAGTATGGGTCAGCAAATGCCTGATGGTTATTTTTTGAGCGATCTCTTTGTTCTTAAAATCAGGGAAATATTTTAAAAGATTATCGTCTAAAGAAAGTTTGTTCTCATTTGCAAGCATTAAGATGCCATAAGAAACAAATGTTTTTGAAATAGAGCCCAGATTTTGGACAGTAGATGATGAGTATTTTATATTCTTCTCAATGTCAGATAATCCAAAGGATTTTGCATACAATGTTTTGTCGCCTTGTTGAATAAAGACGCTTCCACCAGATACATCGGGTATAAACAGGGCAGAGAAAACGGAATCCAGTTTTTGAACTAATAATTGGTGCTTATCCATTTTATGGGTGCAATTTAAAAACGATAATGAAAGCAACAGGCAGATAATTGTATTTATTTTTTTGAGATGGCTGGCAAACATTTTTCTTAATAAATTTATGCCTGGTTTAAAATGAATGAATCGGAATTGAATTTAAATATATGAAAATAGAAGCAACCATTATCTATATTCAAAAAATCCAGGATTAAAGTATTAAATGTAAAGAATGCTTTAATCTTCATCTTTTATTAATTGCTATTTTTTAACCCTTCAAATTCTACTAAAGTTACTTTTTCGCCGTTGAGATAATAGTGTGTAAAAATTATTGAGCCATCTGGTTTGTACATGTGGGAAATTCCATGTTTCAGACCATCGCGAAATATAAAATCCATTGCTTTATTACCCATAGCATACATTGTCGTGCGACCATCTTGTTTATCCTCTTTATAATTGATCTCGCTAATCAATTCACCATTCAATGTATAGGTTTTACTTAATCCATCTTTCAGATCATTCTTATAGTGTGATTCTGTGAGTAATTTACCGCTGCTAAAAGTTTGACTGGAACCATCTTTTTTTCCGTTTTTATATTCGGTTCGGTTATTTAATTCACCGCTACTATACATTTCACTCGTGCCATCCAGCTTTCCGTCTTTGTATTCCTGGCGTAGCCATACCTCGCCGTCACGGTTGTAATTTTCTTTTACTCCATTGAGCACACCTTTTCTGTAATACAATTTACATTCAATATTTCCTGCGGTTGAATACCAAAAAGCCTCGCCG
>JBDTEF010000116.1:0-6344 GCA_039922615.1 Ginsengibacter sp. | reverse complement strand
TTCATCATTCATCATTCATCATTCTTCTTTCTAACTCTCATGCTTACATGCAATTAAAGGATTCTCTTTCATTGGCTTTTAGAACAATCAAAAGTAATAAATTACGTACAGGCATCACTGTTGCCATCATCGCATTTGGTATTATGGCTTTGATTGGAATCATTACGGCCATAGCTGCAATGAATCAAAGTCTGTCCCAAAGTTTTTCTACAATGGGATCTAATTCTTTCAGTATTCGGTATTGGGCTCGGAACTACAGCATGAACCGCAGGCAAGTGAAAAAAACATCTGCAAAAGCATTAAAATCAAAGAAATCAAACGAGGAGAAAATTATTTCTTACCAGCAGGCTAAATTATTTAAAGAAAGATATTCATTCCCCGCAAAAGTAAGCTTGTCGGTAAGCACTGACAACCCGGTAATTGTGAATAACGAATTGAAGAAAACCAATCCCAACGTGTCTTTGATAGGTGGAGATGAAAATTTATTGGCGCAACGGGGCTACACACTATTTGAAGGAAGAAATTTTAATACACTTGATATTCAGAGCGGAAGAAATGTATGTATTTTAGGACATAGCGTCGCCAAAAAATTGTATGGTGATGATGCAGAGAGAGCGCTCAATAAAATGGTAAAGGTTGCCGGTATAAAATACCAGGTGATCGGTATTTTGAAAGATAAAGGAAGTAGTGCATTTTTAAACGCAGATAATATCGTCATTACCAGTTTCAACAATATCAGGAGGCTATACCCAACTACCGGCACATCTTTCGGCATAGGTGTGATGGTAAATAATATGAATGAACTGGAACCAGCCATTTCTGAAGCGAAAGGCACATTCAGGCCAATCAGGAACCTGAATATAGATGAAGAAAATAATTTCTACATAGACAAAAGCGATAGCCTCGCCGAAATGTTTATGAGCAGCCTTGGCGCTATCACGACAGCGGCTGCATTTATTGGCTTGATAACTTTGATTGGGGCAGCAATTGGCTTGATGAATATCATGCTCGTTGCGGTGAATGAGCGCACAAGGGAAATAGGACTTATCAAAGCAATTGGCGGTACTGCAAAAAGTATTCGTACCCAGTTTTTATTTGAGTCAATTTTTATAAGTCTCATAGGTGCTATTTTCGGAATCATCCTCGGTGTTGGCGTTGGCAATATTGTAGGATTATTTCTTCATACAGGCTTCGTAGTGCCATGGCTATGGGTATTATTGGGAATCGTGGTGTGCAGTGCTGTAGGGCTTTTTGCCGGCCTTTATCCTGCAGTAAAAGCTGCCAGGCTTGATCCTATTGTTGCGCTTCGTTACGAATAAGTAATTTAAAATAATGCTGACTTTATTCTATTTCCAACATTTAATAATTCCATCTCTTTTTTTATTATTAGCAAATAATAATTGATCAATGCAAATTTTTTTTGTATTATCACAGTGGTAATTTTTTGTTGAATCCGGCTACCATTTATACCCGTTATTTATTGACTATTATTATTCAAATGCCGTTTATAATATCATTATGGAAGTAAATCAATAAGTTTATGTTTTTAAACAATAATTTCTTTAATTGCATATTCAATTTTTAAAAGTGGAGAAAACAGGCATCTTGAATAATATTTTTTTTATACTATTGAAGGTTCAATTATTTTATTAACTTGTGCCCTCGTTATTTTATTTTTTTAAAAATGAAAACTTTCGATTTTTTTAATTACAATTGTATCCTAATATCAGAATAAATCCAACAAATCAACATTAATCTTAAACTTAAACATTAAAAAAAACCAACAACATGGCAGATCTTAAATCAAGAGAAACTTCTCCGGTGAAAGCAACCACTTCGGTTAGGGCGAAAAAATCAGGCAATATTATTTCTATGATTGCACCAATTGCTTGCATCGTCCTGGGTTACGTAATATGGCGCTTTTTAATTGGCGCAGATAGTAATTTTACCAAACCAGATCCTAATGGCGGTTTTTGGCCCGATCATGCAGGTCCTAAAGGTTCTTTAGCAGGTATTTATGAGGGTGGTATTATTGTTCCGGTATTGATTGGTTGTTTTCTAATCGTACTTACATTCGTAATAGAAAGAGCATTAACTATCTCTAAAGCAAATGGTAAAGGCTCTAATGCTGAATTTGTAAGAAAAGTTCAGTTTTTCCTTGCTGATAAAAATGTTGAAGCTGCCATTGCAGAATGCGACAAGCAAAAAGGTTCAGTAGGAAATGTAATGAAAGCGGGTCTTCGTAAATACAAAGCAATGATTGTTGATAATGAATTGACGACAGAGCAAAAGGTACTGGCGATTCAAAAAGAGGTAGAAGAAGCGACATCTCTGGAACTTCCAATGTTAGAAAAAAATCTTGTGTTCTTATCTACCCTTGCATCTGTATCTACATTGATCGGGTTGTTAGGAACGGTTATGGGTATGATTCGAGCATTTAGTAACCTTGGTGAGTCAGGTGGCGGAGAAGCTGCAAGACAGTTATCTGTAGGTATTTCGGAAGCATTGTACAATACAGCATTAGGTATCGGTTCATCTGCATTTGCGATCATTACTTACAATATTTTTACTACTAAGATTGATGGTATTACCTACAGTATTGATGAGTCAGGATTTACCTTAACACAAAGTTTTGCTTCTTTATACAAATAATTTTGTGGAATTGTTTCAGAATTGAATCTTATCAATACAATTAAAAAATAAACAATGGGAAGAGCTAAAATAAAAAGGGGAAGTACGCATGTAGACATGACAGCCATGTGTGACGTTGCTTTTCTTTTGCTGACATTTTTCATATTAGCTGCGCAGTTTAAGCCCTCTGAAGCAGTTGAAGTACATCCACCTTCTTCCGTCTCTAATAAGCATGCTCCGCAAAAAGATTTTCTGAATGTAACTATCAACAAAGACAACCAGGTATTTATTGATATGGATCAGAGTTTAAAAGCGGATGTTTTGGAACAAGTAGGGAAATTAAGAAATATTACCTTTTCTCCTGACGATGTGAAAAAATTTGAAGCGGCAACATTTGTAGGAGTTCCTATAAGCCAATTGAATCAATTTACAAGGCTTGATCCTGCACAACTTGCTAAGGAGAAGCTGTCCGGAATTCCTTATGATAGTACCGATAATCAGGTTTTGATGTGGATCACCGCTGCTTATAATGCAACACAGGGAAAAACGATGAATTGGCTGATCAAAGGAGATAATGCAGCCAAGTATCCAACTTTCAGCAGTGTTATTGAGGCTTTCAAGAAAAACGATATCTACAAGTATAATCTCGTAACCAATGCGGCGGAAGTTCCTGTTGGAAGTGAGTTGTACAAATTGAATCAGTCAGGACAAATGAAGGCAGATTAATTGAAATAAATTTTATAACCTATAAAATTATAGATTATGGCAGAGATGGAGGTCAAAGAATCAGGCAAAAAAGGGCCTGGTGTCAAAAAGAGTAAAAAGCAAAGCACCAAAGTGGATCTTACACCGATGGTAGATCTTGGATTTCTATTGATTACTTTTTTCATATTCACAACTACAATGGATCAACCAACATCCATGAACCTGAATATGCCGAAGGATACAAAGGACAAACAGGATGATACCAAGATTAAGGAGTCCGGTGCACTCACTCTCATGTTGGGGAAAGGTGATGTTATCTATTATTATGAAGGAATAGATCCGGCAAAGATGCAAACAACCGGTTATAAATCTATAAGAGATATTATCCTTAAAAAGAAGAAGAGTACACCAGCAGATGACTTTTTTGTAACTATCAAGCCCGATAAGGATGCAACGTATAAAAATGCAGTAGATATCCTGGATGAGATGAATATTAATGATGTACATAAGTACGCCATGATACCACCTACGCCGGATGAATATTCTATGATACAGCAAACAGAAAAGGCTGCAGGAATACAATAGTTTTATGGAAATTGTTGAATGATGAATCTTATTAAAAACTAAATTATGGAAGCGAATCAAATATTAAAATCTGACTTTCTCGATATTCTTTTTGAAGGAAAGAATAAAGAGTATGGTGCGTATGATTTACGCAAGACGTACAACCGGAGGATTTCAATTGCTTTAGGCGTTACCGTCGCTTTGATTTTATTATTGATCGTTGGCAGCGCAATTGCCAATAGAATTAATCCAAAGGACAATGAGAAGGAATTAGTGGTGAATGAGTCGACGCTGCAACAGGCGCCTCCTCCTGACGAACCGCCACCGCCGCCACCGCCACCACCACCAAAACAATTACCGCCGCCACCTGTGGCTACGGTACAATTTACTCCTCCTAAAGTGGTAAAAGATATTGAGGTAGTAAAACCACCACCAGAAGTAAAGCAAATTGAAGAAGCCAAGATTGACGTGAAAACGGTGGAAGGAACAAAAGATCTTGGAATCGTTGCTCCGCCGACTGATATAAAAGGTACGCAGGTAGCTGCGCCACCGGTAGCTAAGCAGGAAGATGAGGATAAGGTATTTACAAAAGTGGAGATCGAAGCTAGCTTCCCCGGCGGTCTAAGTGGTTGGACGAAATACGTAACCAGGGCCATTAACGCAGAGATTGATGAAATATCTGAGGATGGAAACTTTGGAACGTGTGTTGTTCGGTTCATCGTGGATAAGACAGGGAATGTAAGTGATGTGGAAGCGACAACAATGAAAGGAACCAAGTTGGCACAGGTTGCTGTAAATGCAATCAGGAAAGGTCCTAAATGGACACCTGCGCAACAGAATGGCCGGATGGTAAATGCTTATAGGTTGCAACCTGTAACATTGAAAAACCCGGACTAATAATTAAGAATTATTTAAGAAAAGAGATACGAAAGTGTCTCTTTTTTTTTGTTTAAATGATGCCTTAGAAAAATAAAAGTTATTATTTCCGGACCATGGGGAAATTATAAATTAAAATAATAAAAAAAATACCAATTTTCCAGGTCAGGCTAAAGGGTGTTTTTAATTAACAAAAAATCCCATTTTTTATTTTTACGGAATAAAAAATGAGCAGGTTTTTATTGAATGTATAGACTGAATTCTTCAAATATTCTTTGTTATAAATGTGGTGTTTTATTATTGATCTGACAGTACAAGTAAATTTAAAAGTTGCTGATACACAGCCTGGATCTATGCATTAAGAGATCAGGTTTCTTTGTCACTATGGCTATGAGGATACGTAATTCTAATCCACAAAAAATTTAAAAAGTAAAAAATAATTACCTGTATGCAAAAAGAAATCGGCATTCTTTTCTGTTCCGATGATAATGATAGATAGTAGGTAAACTTTGGATTGGTTGGATTATCAAAGTATTCTTTCCGGAATTATAAAAAAGTTTTTTCATTGCTCAAAAGCATTGCTGCAAAAGGCTTTGAATTTTGTATGCTCACTTTTTTCAAGAAATTATTTTGTGCGATAATATTTACGTATAACCATTATTGTTAGTCCTTATAATTTTTCATTTTATGGAAATTATCCAAACGTGCAATCTTACAAGAAACATTTATCATGGAAACAAATCAAATTTTAAACGCAAATCTTCTAGACATTTTATTTGACGGAAGAAATAAAGATTATGGCGCTTACGAACTTCGTAAAAACTACAATGCACGCATGTATGCGGCACTACTTACCACAATTGTATTCATCGCCATCGCAATAGTGGGAAAGGTGTTGAATGATAAATGGACAGTAAAAGTTCCTGTCCGTATTGTAGTGACCAATCCCTACATTTTGAGTGATGTGCCCAAAGATAAAAAGAAGGTTGTGGTTATCGTAGAAAAAAAAGCCACAGGTAAAAAAATAAAAAGTGACGTTTTGACAAAGCCGGTAATAACCAAAGAGACCAATATTCCTGTGCCACCGGATATGAAAATATTTGAAAATGCGATGATTGATACCAAAAAGGTGGATGGCGACGCATATACAGGAATAGCTCCCCCGGTTGAAATAGTTGAAGGACCGATAACAGAAGGAAACCCGGCTATTTTACCGGTAATTCCAGAGAAACCTAAGAATGATGAACCCCTGACTAATGTTGATATCCAGGCATCTTTTCCCGGGGGGATTTCTGCCTGGCAAAAGTATTTAACCCGTAAAATATCCTCCCAATTAGATGATCCTGCTGATATTGATTTTGGAACTGTAAACGTAAGATTTGTTGTAGATACAAATGGCAGAGTCAGTAATGTGACCGCACTGAATATGATCAATTCTTCTTTGGCAGAAGTAGCAGTCAATGCCATTCGGAAAGGCCCGGATTGGTTACCTGCAAAACAAAATGGAATATATGTGAAAGCGTATAGGACACAACCTATCACATTGACTAAACCTTATTAGGTGAGAG
>JBDTEF010000115.1:0-4424 GCA_039922615.1 Ginsengibacter sp. | reverse complement strand
AGTAAATCATGCAATTGTTTTATAAAACCGTCCGAATTATAAGATGCCATACCTGAATGTTTTAAAACAATTTCTCCCTTTTTATTTAAGATAACTGTTGTTGGCAAAGTGCCGCTGAATATTTCGGGAGGAACATTCTCTACCTTAAAATACATAGGCATAGAAAAATTATTTTTTTCCAGGTATTCTACAGCTTTGTTCCTGTCCTGGTCTTCATTCATAAAAAGAAATACAAAGCGGCTATCATCCTTTAGTTTTTCATACAAATTTCTTAGATCAGGCATTTCTGCCCTGCAAGGCGGGCACCACGAAGCCCAGAAATTAATAAATACTACTTTCCCCTTCAAATCCATGATGGAAGTGGCTTTGCCGGATTCATCCGTAAAAGAAAAGTTGCCTGCTGCTTGTAAATTTTCTTTATTGATATCTGCTTTCAACAGACCGGTAACAACCACCCTTTGCAATATCCAGGATTTTGCAGACGGCGAGAAAATAAGCAATGCAATAATGCCATAAAAAATAATAGAAAACCAATACTTTTTTAATAACGAAATTATTTTTTTTGCATCCATTTGTTATTTCTTTATCCAACGATGGTTTCATTTCCGGCAGACTATTAATCCTTACTTATTTTCTTCAATCAATTAGATTTTGGAAAAAGAGAAAAGAATAAAAAAAGAGAAATATAATGCGATTCTCCGGTCCTTACCTGTTATTATCGCAATGAATACCAGCTGCAATCATCCGGGAAATCGTACAGGAAAAATGATAGATCACTTACATTCTTTCTTGATAAATGGAGATTTATCCTGGTATTTTAATTGAGAGATATCTTTGAATTTTACTATAGAACCTGCTGTCTCAATATCTCCATATCCTTCTAACAATTCCCCATTGGCTACTTTGAAAACAACTTCCCTCATTGAAGTAACACCTTCTGATTGGAAGGAATAATTAGCAATGATCAGGCTATCTTTATAACTGCCGGAAATAGTGCCGGAATTTTTATCTTTTTCATACAGATTATAGTTCAAGGTTCCTGTAACCTCGCCATTCTTTATATTGATCTTTAAATTGGACGAATCTTTATTCTGATTAGAAAAGTAGCAACCATCTAATTCAGGAGCAGAGGTTGCCATGGTGACATTCTCTGTAGTGTCCTTGCTAACTGTTACCAGCGCATTATCCTTTGGTGTATTATTACAAGCCAGAAATAATAAAACCGACAAAATATAAACTGAGTTTTTCATACTTTTTATTTAAGCTTAAAAGTTTGTTTCATCGCCCTCAATACGCCCGGGGTTGACCATTGACCCGGTACAATCATTCTACGAATAGTGTAAAGCGGTTCTGTAGTATCGCGTTTAGTAGAAAGAATGAATGCCATTTTAAACCCGGCTTTTTTCAATTCCGGAAAACCAGCTTTATTCCAAAGACCAAAAGGATATGCGAAATAAGTTGCCGGCTTACCGGTAATATCTTCAATCGTTTTACGCGGTTTTACAAATTGAATATTCCAATCATCCCCTGCGTATTTGGTTGTCATGTGGTGGTCCCATGTATGAGATTCTACTGCATTCCCTTCATCTGCCAATTGCTTCAATTGCTCTTTAGACATATATCGTGGCTTATTAATAGAGATAGTCATTATAAAGAAGACACCTTTAAAACCATATTTTTTCATCTCCTGGTACCCAATGCTGAACTGCTCTTCATCGGTATCATCAAAAGTCAGCATCACTGGTTTAGCGGGCAATTTACCATCATGAACCAGGTAATCATACAATTGATCAGGTAAAATAGTTTCATAGCCACTATCTTTCAATGCTTTCATTTGGGAAGCAAACTGTGCAGGTGAAACTGAGTAACTTTTAAAGGTTTCACTTTGACCCGCCTTTGGTTCCCTGATATGATGATAACATAAGACAGGAACCTCCGTCTTCGCAAGCATCTCTTCAACAGTGAGTTGTTTTCCAGAATTTCCACCGATTACAACTTTGGAAGAATCACTGTTCGCATTTTCAATTGCGGATCCTTCACTATTTTTTTTGTCGGAACTAGAGCCACATGCTGAAAAAATAAATACAGCAGATAAGAACAAAAAATAATTTTTCATAAATTAAAAGAGATTATTGATATTGGATATAAATAGGTTTTGGAATAAATTTCAATAATTCCTGTGGTGTGTATAATTGATTGGTTCCTGTTTTGGTATCGTTTTTATAAAACAGTTTAAACCCTGTGTATTCAACCGGTTCTTTATAAATATACCGGAGATAAGTAGAACGCTTTAATATTTTATCACCCCAGCCATCCATATCCATTACAACCTGTACTTCAGGAATATTTTTAATATTCTTATAATTAGTCACCATGCCTTGGGTAAAACGGTGAACGATTAAAATTTTCGGAGGCAGATTATACTTCTTTACGATAGAAGCCAGATCATCAATAACAGTGTTAATATCTCTTGCATCAAAAGTGCCTATTTTTTTACCGGGCGCATGGCCGCCAGTCATAGAAAACTCAGGATCAATTCCAAAATGCACCTGTGGCAATTTCAAATAGTCTTCCAGCGGAAAAACTTCATCTTTAACCAAAGCGTGTCCTACCTGGATATCTAAAAATACAAGTGCATCAATCTCTTTTGCCCAACTCATAATTGTATCTATCTGGTGGAAAGGCATGCGCAGCCTGTATTTGCCATCTTTACCGGGAGCTCCCTGTGCAGTAACAGCTACATAATGTAATGCAGGAATTACAGGTAAAGAGGAATCTGCAGCCTGCCAGTTTGCAACTTCACCCTGCAATTTTTTAAGCATTTCAGCTTTAGGAATCTCACCCAATATGCCCATTTTTTTAGAATATAAATTACCGTAAAAAGCGACTATCCGGTTAAAAGGTAATACAGAACCTGCCAAAGGATAAGGACCTTTTACCGGCCACATTCCCGTGGTATCATGGTTGGCCAACTCCTGCATTATCCGGTTATATTTAGCCGTGTCAATTGCCTTTTTTTCATAGACTTCACCTTTTGCTTCCTTATTTACAGAGGAGTCTGAGGACGTTTTTTCAGTGCCGGACTGTGCACTATTGCAACTGGTAAAAAATATTGCAAAGGCTGCTAATGCGAACAGATTAAAATAACCGATTTTTTTTCTCATAGTTTGCGAAGATATTGTAATTTATAACGTAGAAAAGTCTTTTGAATCAATATATTATTTGCCTGGAAATAGTGAGCACAAATACAAACAAAAGTCATTTTTAATTCAAATTTTTAATCCTCAAATATTACTTCTTTCAATCAACAATCACTGGCTATTATTGGTAATTATTAGTGAATGTTTAAAATAGTCTATTTTGAAATATCCGTCCATTTCTCATTTTACCACTTAAGTGCTTTAAAAATTTAAGATATTTGCATTTAAAAAAAATATTTAATGAGAATTGCGATTAATGGAATGGGCCGCATTGGGCGGTTATTGTTCAAACGATTAATAAACCGGGATGACATCGAAATCATTGCAATAAATGATATAATGCCTATTGAAAACCTGGTTTATTTAATGAAATACGATTCGGTGTATGGTAAATCATCATTTCAAATTCAGCAAGATCAAAATCATATAATTGTAAACAATCATAAAATTGCTTCGTTCCAAATTGGCGAGCCCTTTTTATTGCCTTGGAGTGATTTAAAAATTGACCTGGTGCTTGAGTGCACAGGCGTATTTACCAGTCGATTCTCGGCGGAGAAACATTTACAGGCCGGCGCCAGAAAAGTACTTATCTCTACAACAGGTGCCGATGATGTTCCCTTAAAAGTTTTCGGATTTAATCAAAATGATGGCTTGTCCAAAGAAGACATCATTTCCATTGGCGGATGTATGACAAACTGTTCAACACATATTCTTTATATTCTTCAGTCCATTGGCATTCAATCTGCCCACATAAATATTCTTCATTCTTATACTTCACGACAAGAATTAGTAGATGCCCCTCACAAACAATTGCGAAGGGGAAGAGCTGCAGCCGAGTCTATAATTCCCGTTGACATTGATTTGTACCAGTCTTTGAATCGTTTACTTCCTGGGTTAAAAGAACGGGTTTCTACGAGTTCAACAAGAGTACCTGTGGCCAATGGGGCGATGGCTAATTTTTATATTCAATTTCAATCAGAAGTTTCTGCCAAAATCATTAATGGCATTTTCGAAAAAGCAGCAAAGGATGAATACAAGGGTATTCTTGAATATACTGAGGATGAAATTGTATCGCTGGATATAAAAGAAAATACACATTCTGCAATAATCGATGGCACGCAAACTTCTGCCATAGGTAATCACTTACGATTAGTGGCCTGGTTCGATAATGAATATGGTTTTACCAGCAGGATGATAGACTGGATTGATTCGTGGAGGTGAGAA
>JBDTEF010000114.1:0-30100 GCA_039922615.1 Ginsengibacter sp. | reverse complement strand
GCAGACTCCTCCCTGGAAACAACTTACTTCACTGTTGTAAATAAAATGGTTTTAAGAGTACCTAACACTCAACTGGACACGACATTAAAATCAATTTCCCCACTCATTGATTATTTGGATTACCGTGTAATAAAGGCAGACGATGTAGCGCTGAATTTACTCGCCAATAACTTAACACAGGAAAGATCAAAAAAAAACGAAAAACGGCTGACAGATGCGATTGATAACAGGGGAAAAAAATTAAAAGAAACGACCACAGCCGAAGAATTATTATTAAGTAAACAAGAGCAATCTGACAACGCCAAAATCTCCAATTTATCCTTGCAGGACCAGGTTAACTTTAGCACTGTTTCACTTTACATTTACCAGCGCCAGGCCATTAAACGGGAACTTATTTCCAACAATAAAAACATCGACGAATATACACCAGGCTTTGGCAGTAGGATTCTTGATTCATTCAAAACTGGATATGAAATTTTACAAAACATAATTATTTTTATTACTCAAATTTGGGGTTTGATATTGATTGCAGTTGTAATTTATATTATATACAGGCGGTATGGAAAAAAGTACAAATAGGACACAAGCCTGCATCAAATATTTGAAGGATTGTATCTTCACAAAAAGAACCATTGACGAGCATACACATGGCTTTGGTAGTAGATTATTCATTAAAAAAAGCTACTAAATTTTAGAAATATTATCATCTGTATTGCGCCAATCAGCGACCTGATATTGATTAATCTTATCGTTTATAGTTTCTACCGGCACTTTGGAAAAAGTCAAAAAAATGACAGTAATGAAGCAAAAAATGGCAATACTTTATTGAATGCAAATCCTACTAATTGTTTAACAGGATAAAATATTTTAGAACCCAGAATTTTTAGTTTTTATTTTTGTTAACACGGTAAGTATATAATTCCTCTTGACCAAACTATCTTACCTGCTAAAAGAATAAATATGAATGAAAAGAAAACACTTAAAATATTTTTAATCGTTCTGCTAAGTTTCGCCATTTATTATGTACTATCCCTAAATTTTAAATTTTTAAAATTATCTATAGATAAAATAACGCATCAAGGGTTAATCAGCTATATACTTACCTATTTCATCATAGGCATACCCCTGTTTATCGGCACCTACGTTATCAATCAAAAAACCAACATTTTCCAGGAACTCGGACTAGGTAAAAATATATTTAACGGAATTCTTTTAAGCCTTTTATTCACCATTCCAATGTTCCTTGGAGGCTTTATTTTCTTCAGGTTTAATTCCAATATTGATATACAAACTTTGATTGCAGGAACACTTGTCGCTGGTTTTATGGAGGAATTATTTTTCAGGGGATTTCTATTTGGACAACTTTTTAAAAATACAAGATTGGGATTTATTCCTTCCATCATTTTGGGAGCCCTCATTTTTGCTTCCGGGCATTTATACCAAAGCCAGGATGCAAGCGAGTTAGTGGGCATTTTCCTGGTTACTTTTTCAGGAGCCATCTTCTTTGCCTGGCTTTTTGTAGAATGGAATTATAATTTATGGGTTCCGATATTCACTCATACATTTATGAATCTTTCATGGGATTTATTTGATGTGGATAATTCGGCATTGGGAGATACAAAAGCAAATGTATTTAGAGCGCTGACTATTTTAATTGCCATTGTTTTTACCATCACTTTTAAAAAACGTAAAAACCAAAAAATGACCATTAACAAACACACCTTATTATTGAAAAAGAAAGAGAAAGGAATATTGCCAGGATAATAAATAAAATAGCTCTCGTTACAGATTATAAAAATTCGAATTTACGCTACAAATACTTAAAAAGCTATCATCGCTTCATGCCTTTTTTGAAGACATTTTTTTTGATTAAAATTGTAGAATGGGAAAATTTAAAGGATGTACCGCAGACTCCTTTTACTCTATTCAAACAAATTGGTGAATCTGTTTTTACCATCTTTCAGAAAAAATAAGTGATTGATATAAGATTAAAAGCAATGGAATATTTTAAGAGCAATTCCTAATTTCCTTAAGATCAGTTTCATAAAATCATTTTGGGGATATTCAAAAAAAATCCTGACTTGTTATTTTAGACAATTATATAAAATAAAAAGAGGTTGGCTCAAATTTGAATTTTGAGACAACCTCCTGTTTATAATTTTATACTTCTTATTTCGCTTCTACCTTATCATTCAATTCATCATCAACCAATATACGGCCGCAATTCTCGCAGATAATTATTTTTTTTCTTTGCTTTACCTCGCTCTGCTTTTGAGGTGGTATAGCATTATAACAACCTCCGCAACTATCTCTTTCTACAGGTACTACTGCCAATCCATTGCGGTAATTCTTCCTGATGCGGTCATAGCTAATCAATAATCTTTCTTCCACTCCCTCTCTTGCTTTATCTTCCAGCTTTTTAAATTCTTTTTCTTCTTTCTCCGTTTCTCCGATAATTTTCTCTAATTCACTTTTTTTACCCGAAAGATTGCCTTCTTTTGATGCAACTGTTTTCTTGGCAACTTCAAGCTGCCTGGCTTTTTCAGCTATTTCTTCCGTCGCGTCTTTGATGTGCTTTTCCGCTAACTGCACATTAAGCGACTGCATTTCCATTTCTTTATTAATTGCCTCAAATTCCCTGTTATTTTTAACATTTTCACTTTGTTTTTCATAACGGGTCACAAGATCTTTAGACTCTTTGATCAAGTTTTTTTTCTCTTCTATAAATTCCTGAATTCCATTGATCTCTTCTTCAATACGATTTTCACGTGCATTTAAACCGGCAATTTCATCTTCCAGATCGCTTACTTCCATAGGCAATTCTCCTTTCAATACCTGTAATCCGTCAAGCTTACTGTCTACTTTCTGGAGTTTGATAAGTGATGCTAATTTTTCTTCTACAGAATAATCCTTTAACTGTTGTGCCATAAATTATGTATGATTTTTATTTTTTTACAAATTTCAAACTCACCCTAAATGATAGTTAATGGGGTTTGTATTAATTTTTGTTTTTAGGACGGCGAAGTTAACGTATTTTTCCTTTAAAAAATCAATGATCAGGTCAATGGTAAACTGTTCACTTTCATAATGGCCAATGTCTGCTAATAAAATTTTTCCATCTGCATCAAAGAATTCATGGTATTTTACATCACCCGTCACGTAAACCTGTGCTCCTAAGGCTTTTGCCTGGTTTAGTAAAAAAAAACCCGAACCCCCGCAAAGCGCTACTTTTTTAATCGGTTTACCTAAAAGTGAGGTGTGCCGGATTACAGAAAGTTTAAATTTCTCTTTTAATAAATGCAAAAAATTGCTTTCTGTCATTTCTTCTTCTAATTCGCCAATCAATCCACTGCCGACTTCCTGCCATTCATTTTCCACTACCGAAATATAATAAGCAACTTCTTCATAAGGATGTATATCTTTCAGATGCTTTACCAATTGATTTTGCAAATAACCTGGAAAGATAACCTCTATGCGTGTTTCATCTTCGGTATGTAATTTACCATACTCCCCCACATAAGGATCACTACCCTTACCCGGTTTAAATGTACCTTCCCCCTGTATATTGAAACTGCATTCGCTATAATTACCTATATCTCCTGCACCAGCTTCAAATAAGGCGCTTCTTACTTCCTCCGCACTTGATTGCGGGCAAAAAGTAACTAATTTTTTTAAAACTCCTGTTTTAGGTGATAAAGATTTACAATGAGTTAGCAATAATTTTTCAGCAATTTTTTTATTGACTCCCACCATTACATTATCAAGATTAGTATGGATCGCGTAAATGGCAATATCATTTTTAATGGCGGAAATAACTGATCGTTCCACATAGTTTTTACCTGTAAATGTCTTTAAACCTTTAAAAACAATCGGGTGGTGAGAAATGACCAGGTTACAACCTCTTTCTTTTGCTTCCAAAACTATTTCTTCTGTAACATCCAGGGAAACTAAAATGCCTAAACAGATCCTTGAAGGATCACCGATGATTAGACCCGAATTGTCATAATCTTCCTGTAATGAGGATGGTGCAATGGTTTGAAAAAATTCGGTGATTTCATTTATTGTCATTCCTGGTTTTATGTAAATATAATCTTAGCCTTCTGAAAAAATGAAAAAGAAAGGTATATTTCCCGCTGTTTGCAAAGGTCCCGATACAATTTTACCGCAAGGTGGATCAGAATTTTGGACAGCGTAAAGTTTCCAGTGATTTGCTCCTGTCCAGAAATTTCTGGTAGGATAGGCTGAGTTCAAAACCTCCTCGGGATTGACTCGCCGTTTTTAACCGCGATACATTTACGTCGTAGCTTACCGCAAAGGTAAAAGGCATGGTCTCCATTTTTATCATTGGAATGATCGCATCTTCCCATCTGATAAATCCTCCTAAAGACACGATATATTTTGGATTCGTTTCATCGTCTAATTTCCAGCTGTATAATAAGCCTGCAGTTAATTCTTTTGAGGGGCCCTGTTTAGAAAAATCACCATAAAAAGTTATAAAAGCAGACTCGTACACATTGAGCCTGACGCCGGCAGACAATACAATTTTTGGTATTTGCCTGACATCAGGAGAATTATAAAAGGAAACTTTCGCCGATTTATTAAAATGATGATAAGCCGCACCAATATAGATATTATCATCCTGGTTATCTCCTACTTGCATATTAAAAGTCAAACCTGCACTTCCGTCAAAATACATAAAGCTTCCATTGCTAAATGTTTCCCCATTATTGAGTGAGGGATCATAACCGCCCGGGCCATATTGCCCGTCAGTGATCATTTTACTACGGTCTACACTTCGCTGCACTAAACCTCCGGAAAAGCCTGCAGACAAATACATATTTCGTTCTGAGCTTAGCGACTTATGGAAATTAATGACTGGTTTTACCTGGGTAGTTGTCAGCGCGGCACTGCCTGCTTGATCATGAAATATAATACCCCCAATAGTCATAAAATCATTACCGTCCCCCACAGGAAATTTATATTCACCATTCAGCATGGCTGTCTGAAAAGGAACACTTACCGAACTCCATTGGTTTCTATAAATAGCCTGTACGCGAACATCTCCTGTAAATATACCCGCCAATGCAGGATTACGAATTATGGGGACTTCAGATATTTGAGAGAAATGTATGTCCTGGGCACTACCACTCTCATAAATAAGAAAGATGAAATAGATGGACAATATATATTTTAAAAAAATCCGCATTAATTCATTTTTTCATTTTCGTTCTACCTGATCAACGTAACATCTCCCTTAAAAGTCAGCACATCATTATTTTCACAAATTACACTAAGCGTATAAACAAATACATCCGAATTCAATTTTTGGTTCCTGAAACTCCCATCCCAACCAGCTGTCATATCATTGGCCATAAAGTTAGACCTGTCAAAAACAACCTGGCCCCAACGATTAAAAATACGGAGATTCTTTATTTTGAAAACCCCTGTTCCGTGTGGAAAAAATACATCATTAACGCCGTCACCATTGGGAGAAAATGTATTTGGAACAAAAACGTTCGCATTATTACAAAGGACAAATACAGTTACTTTATCTAATGAAAGACAGCCTCCTGCATTTTTCACCGCAATATTATAGGTTGTGGTTTGCTTCGGCATCATGGTAACAGCTCCCTTTTCATCCACATCCAGGATTCCAATTTTGGGAGTCCAAATAATATTGGTTACATCACTTGAGATTTTCGGAGTTAGGGTAATGGTACTCCCTACATTGATTGTTTTATCCTCTCCGGCATTTACTTTAGGATAATTGTAAACTTCTACAGGTATATAACCCGTATCGGCAAAACAATTTTTTGAATCCTGGCCTATCACCATATAAGTTGTACTTCTAGCTGGCGAAACTACCGGATTCGCAGAAGCCGCATCATTTATTGCAGAATTCGGTGACCATTTATATTTATCAGCCCCCTTTACAGATAATTGAACAGTTTGACCTATGCAAACTGTATCCTTTTCACTCACACTTATTTTAAATGGTCTTTTAACCTCTACCGTTAGGGAATCAACCGAGCGACAACCCTTGTTACTTAACCCAATCACAATATATTGTGTAGAATATTCCGGTGAAGCTACAGGTGAGGCACAATCAAGACAGGACAATGAAGGTGATGGAATCCAGGAATATTGGCTCGCACCCGATGCCAAAAGTGTGGTAGCGTTGTTCAAACAAATAACTTTTTCCCCGGAGATATTGATAACAGGTAATGGAAAAAGATTTATTAAATGCGAAGCTGTATCGCTACAACCGTTTGCACTGTTTGCGATAACCTTCACAGAATAGCTACCGGCAGTATTATAGGATTGATTTGGTGGATTTTGTTTGTCCCAGACCTGGCCATTGCCAAAATCCCACTTCCACGAAATTGCTTCCTGATCTGATTTCAAAACCAGGCCAGTAAATTGTATATCAGAAAAAACACACGCCTCACTATTTCCCCTGATGCCAATCTCCGGCGTTTTCTTCACAGTAATAATTGAGCTCAATTTGGTTGTGTCCTTGCAACCTTCTCTTGTAGTAACTGATAAGATTGTATTGTAAATACCGGGATTTTGGTAAGTTTGAATTGGATTTTTCACGTCTGAAAACGAATTATCCCCAAAAGTCCAGTGGTATTTTTCAATTTGATCGTTACTACTACTTTGACTATAGAATTGCAGACTTTGGGAATCACATATCCTGTTCGTATCATAAGAAAAGGCTGCCTTTACTCCATAAACTTTTATGGTATCAAGTCCGCGCAGAGGCACTACACAACCTTCTTCATCCCTAAGGATCAATTTTGGTTCAAAAAATCCGGTAACCTCATAAATATGAGAAACAATGCCATTTTTTATTGAGCTTGAATTACCATCATTGAAGTCCCATCTTAAACTATCACTGTATTTTGTTTTCGCCTTGAAATTTACCTGTAAGGGTACACAACCTTTTAATATATCGTAAGTAAACGAACCTGTAGGCCCCTTTACTTCTATTTCCGATGAAGCTGTATCGACACAACCTTTGCCGCCTCTAACCGTAAGAATTGCTTTAAAAGTGCCTACATCACCGTAAAAATGAGATGGATTTAATATGGCAGATTTTGTATTATCGCCGAAATTCCATTCGTAGGTCAGGTATTTTTGAGATGTGTTTCCGAACTGAACAATTAATGGAGGACATGTGCTAAATCCATTATTCACAGTCAATTCTGCAAGCGGATCAGCAATTGTCACCAAATTCTCCCGGGTAATGCTGTCTTTACAACCGTTTGCATCTTTTATTAACAAACCCACCGAATAAATACCTTCCATTGTATAATTATGGCTTAACTGTGCCTTTGTATCTGTGAGTGAATCACCGAAATTCCATAAATAAGTAAGACCCTGTCCCACAGATAAATTCTTAAAATTTATTCGCTGATAGGTACAGGACAATGAATCTGAGGAAAAATCAGCATTCACATAAGGAACACGTACTTCTTTCTCCTTTAAAATACTGTCGACACATCCTCTTTCATCCGTAACCTTGAGGCTGATTGAATAATAACCGGTATCTATGTAAGTATGAATAAATGGGCCTGTTTCTAAATTCTGGGTTGGTGTACCATCACCGAAATTCCATTCCCAATTCACTATTTTGCCTGATCCAAAAGTATAAGAGCTGTCAACAAAAGAAACCACTTCATTCTTACAAATTATCGGTGAGGGGGCCCGAAATTCAGGAGTAGGTCCTACGATTTCTACAAATACCTTTTTGGTAATAGATGTTGAACAATTGTTCTTGTCTCTTATCGTGAGCGTAACATCAAATGTCCCGGGTACATTGTATTTATAAGAGGTAGTAGTATCACGTTCATCCTTGGTACCACCATCACCAAAATCCCATATATAGGTTCTTATATTTACAGGATTTACATTAATTACTGAGAAGTTTACAGGTATATTTTTACACGCTTCCTTCACATTTGAAATAAAATCCGGACTTTCCTCAATTACGCTGATAGTAGCCGTTTTAGTAAAACTGCAGCCAGACTTTTTATTTGTCACTGTTAGCTTCACGGTATACTCACCTTTTTTGGAATAAATATGTAAAGGACTTTTATCTAAAGAAGTGCTGCCATCTCCAAAATCCCATGACCATGTATCAGCGCCAATTGATTTATTGGTAAATTGTATATTACCGGAAACACCACAATTTTGCTTATAAATAAATGCAGCAATTGGCGGATCTATATGTATATATTTCTTAAAAATAATACTGTCTGCACAGCCATTATTTCTAACCACTAATTTTATATCGAACCTACCCGTATCCTGGTAAATATATTCGGGATTTTTTATGATCGAAGTACCGCCATCACCAAAATCCCAGTTCCAGGAAGTCGAATCTCCTATATTGGTAGACAGATCAAAAAAGAATATAGGCACTTTCGCGCAAGCGTTTAAGGGAGTTGCTTTAAAATTAACGGTGGGTGGAGTACCAACTTTTACGGCATTTTCTACTTTTACAGAATCAACGCAACCATCAAAAGTGGTATAAATTAATGATACATTGTAGCTGCCGGTTTTAGTATATTGATGTGAAGGCGTAGAAGAATTGGAAGTGTTGCCATCACCAAAATTCCATTTATAATTATTTATCTTAAATGCAGGTGTAAAATTAGCAGAAAATTGATGCGTAAGGGGCGTGCAACCGCCAACAGGTAAATTCAAATTGACAACAGGCAAGCCTATTTGAATAACATCTTTTTTTAGAGTATCAGCACACCCTGAATTATTTTTAGCTGTCAATGTTACGGTATAATTTCCCACTTTTGTATAGGTATGAGAGGCATTTTTTGAATTGGCTACCGCTTTATCCCCAAAATCCCATAAATAAGTATTTTCCCCGGGAGACAGATTATTGAAATTGACGCTTAACGGCGCCTTGCAGGCAATAGCTGGTGATGCATCGAAATCCAAACTTAAACCTTCTTTGATGGTGATTGGATTGATAACGGAGTCTATGCAATCCTCCGTTCTTACAACCATTTTCACATTGTAAACTCCCGCTTTCTGAAACTTTTTAGAAGGATTGTTCAGCCCGGAATTAGTACCATCCCCAAAATCCCAAAAAACAGATTGAGTGAGTGGTTTCGTGGTATTTTGAAAATTAATTGCCGTATTACTACAACTTGATGATGGAGCAGAAAAAGAAGCATTTATCTTTCCTAAAATAATGTAATCTACTTTTCTGACTGTATCTGTACAGCCTGATTCATTGGTAACAATTAAAGCCACATTGTATTTCCCCCTGGAATTGTAAGTATTAACTGTGTTTTTCCCTGATCCCGTTTTGAAATCCCCAAAATACCATTTATAGTCAAAATTTTCTCCATTGTCCACGTCCGCGTAAAATGAAATAGTAGCAGGTGCCGTGCATAATTCTGTGAAATCACTCGAAAAATTAGCTTTAATGGTCGGGTTTATTTTAATAAAAGATTTCTTAGTTTGAAAACTAATACAGCCGTTATTATTGGTAACTTTTAAAGTCACATTATATTCGCCACCACTTTCATAGAGATGGTTTGGCTCTTTACCTTCACCAATTTTTCCATCGCCAAAATCCCATTCCCATTTAATAATTTTTCCATTTTTGGCATCACTTAAATCTTTGAAAAGTACATTCAGTGGTGCGCATCCCTGTATCGCACTTGCACTAAAGTCTACATTTGGAGTAGTAGTTACATTGATGTATTGATTTTTAATAATTTCAGCTGAATCTCCACCTGCGTTAAATATTTTCAACTTAATTGTATAAATACCAGTACTAAAATAAGTAGTTGTTGGATCCTTGACCTCAGCGGTGGTGTTGTTTCCCAAATCCCAAATCCACCTGATTGGATTACCTAAAGAAGAATCCTGAAATTCAACGAATAGTGGTGCACACCCTTCCGTAGGGATCGCCTTGAAATCTGCCTTTAATTGACCTTCCACAATAGAAAAAGCAAAAGAAAGGACTACGAATAATGTAATGTATTTGCACCTTGTCATAATGAGTAAAAAGGAATCTAACGAAAGTATACAATTATTTGCCGCCCATTCTCAAAATAAGGGTCAATTTTTGAACTGCCATGCTGCATATTTAAAGCCAGTTTATATAATTGTTAACAAAACTTAAATATAAAATAAAAAGTATTGTATAATGCAAGCATTTTTAAATAAATAAAAAATAGAAAAGAAAAATCGATCATTTTTTACGCTCCTGATCCATTATGATTGTGGAAAACATTTTATACCTTCCATTTTGAAATTTCCTTATGAATGCTGCTGTCAGGTTATCCGCTTTTATTTTATTAAATTTTCTATATTTTAATTGCCAGGGACAAATTTTTGGCGGAAATTCTCCAAAAACTGCATGGAGACAAATTAATACTAATGATTTCCGCATCATTTTTCCTAAGGATCTTGATACAACAGCAAGAAGAATTGCCAACGTAATATCAACCATCAAAGATTCTACATTAAACACCATCGGAAATAAAAAACGCAAAATTAATATTGTACTTCAAAACCAGACTACCATTTCGAATGGTTATGTAGGCCTCGGACCGTTCAGAAGCGAATATTACCTGATGCCTTCTCAAAACAGTTTCAACCTGGGAAGCCTGCCCTGGATGGATATGCTCGCTATCCATGAATACAGGCATGTACAGCAGTATACTAATTTTGATGTAGGTTTATCTAAAGTGATGAGTACTTTATTTGGCCAGGAAGGCCAGGCATTGGCGAACGCTGCAGCAATTCCTGATTGGTTTTTTGAGGGAGATGCAGTTTACAACGAAACTAATTTAAGTAAACAGGGAAGAGGTAGTCTGCCATTTTTCTACAATGGCTTTCGCTCTTTATGGCAGGAAGGTAAAGACTACAGCTGGATGAAATTAAGAAATGGTTCATTGAAGGATTATGTACCAGATCATTACCAACTTGGATTTTTGTTGACAGCTTATGGATACCAAAAATATGGTAACCAATTTTGGAAAAATGTAACACACGATGCAGCCTCCTTTAAAAATTTGACATATCCTTTTCAGCATGCAATAGAAAAATATGCCGGAGTGAATTATGTGGCTTTCAGGAGAAATGCACTTTCTTATTTTAAAACCGAATTTAAAATCGATAGTAATACGCAACAACTAAATAAAAATCAAGAATATCAAAATGAATTGTATCCTCATTTAAATGAAAAAGGTGAAATTATCTTTTTGAAAAATACTTTTAAAACCACATCACAATTTACAATCAGGTCATCAGAAAATAAAGATAGAAAAATCAGAACCAGTGATTATACTATCGATAAATATTTTAGCTATCGGAATGGAAAAATAATTTATGCTTCCTATATTCCTGATGTAAGGTGGGGAAATGAAAATTATAGTGATTTGCAAATATTGGATGTCAATACCGGTGCACAGCGCAGCATCACAAAGCACACTAAATATTTTTCTCCGGACATAAATGAATCCGGATCCACTATAGTGGCGGTAAATGTTGCTGATAATTTAAAATCTAATCTTCATATCTTAAATGCGCAAACAGGGAAGATCGAGAAAATTTTACCAAACAATGATGCTGTTTTTTATACTTATCCAAAATTTATATCAACAAACACCATTGTTTCCCCTGTAAGAAATGAGAAGGGCGAAATGTCGATCGCATTAATTAATTATGAATCCGCCATTCAGAAATATTTGATTCCCTTTACTTACAACGTGATCGGCTGGCCTTATTATTTTAAAGACACGCTTTATTTTTCTTACGCTTATAAAAAAAATGATGCACTATTTGCTTACACATTCAGGGATGAAAAGCTTTGGCAGGTTAATGGAATTAAAAACAGCTTAGGATATTATCATCCTTCTGTAAATGACTCAGATGTCGTATGGCACTCTTTTACAAGCGACGGCAACAGAATCCGGAAGATGAATAAAAAAGATATTTCCTACCAGGAAATAAATATGGATAAACTTCAGACAATTACTTCATCGTTTGGAATTCCATCATTGAATGGAAATAATGCCAATCTATTGTATAGCGCGGAAAATGATTCCTTTCCTATCACGAAATATGCGAAAACACACGGCCTGGTTCATTTTCACAGCATGGAGCCGGCGATTAATGATCCACAATACACTTTGTCACTCGTAAGTGAAAATATATTGAATACACTTCAGTCTAATATTTCCCTGACTTATGACAGAGCAGAAAAATCAAAAAAAATTGGCGTAAGTGCTTCATATGGGGCATTATTTCCTTTTCTTACTGTGGGATATAATTATACATTAGACAGGAGATTTTATAATCAAAACCGATTTGTCTATTTTAATGAGTCAGAATTTATTGGCGGATTTTCCATTCCGCTAAATACCAGCAAGGGAAGAAATTTTACCTTTTTTAATATCGGATCTCAATATATTTATAATCAAAGCCATATCCAAAGCCAGTTTAAAAAGAATTTTAAAGATTTATCTTATAGTTACATTAATAACTACTTTACTTTTAGTAACCAGTTAGAAAAAGCTCAGCAGCAAATATATCCGTCATTTGCGCAGACAATTTTGTTGCAATATAAAACTCCGCTTACCAATGTAAGAGGATATCAAACATTGGCGAATGGAAACTTTTATTTCCCCGGTATCTTAAAGACGCATTCCCTGGTTTTTAATGTTGCCTGGGCAAAAAAAGATACACTTAACCTAATTAATTTTTCAAGTGGATTTCCTTTCTCCCGCGGATATAATGCCGCCAACTTTCCGGCCATGTTCAAGTGGGGCTTCAATTATCATTTTCCCATTATCTACCCGGACAAAGGTTTTTCAAATATTTTATATTTAATGAGAGTAAGATTAAATCCTTTTTACGATCATACAACAGTGTCAGGCTTTAATACGCAAAAACAATCCTTTAAAAATGAATTTCGTTCCGCAGGATCAGAAATCTTTTTTGATACAAAATGGTGGAACCAGGTAAACATTTCATTTGGTGCGAGATACAGCTATTTATTAGATAATGATCTGCCTGGTAATACCGGTCATAACCGATGGGAAATCATTTTACCTATCAATATTTTAGACAACTAATTCTCTTGGAGGATTTAACCTTTTCTCATTATTTTTAAAATAAAATAATGGTCTGTTTTTTGTAAATTGCATTGATAAAAGAACAAAAATAAAAATGAACATTAATGGAATCATTTAAACAAAATCGTAAATCATTCTGTCCAGGTATTTTCTACTTTTTAGCTATTACAGCCGTGACAGCAGTTGGTATTTTATTCACAATAAAGGAAGGTAGAAGAATCAAGCAAGAGAATGAATTGCTTTCTTATGAGGTTTGGTAGTAAAAAATTGGTATGTTCTTTTAAAATATATTTTAATAAATTGATGTTTAATTGCTAATTTTAAAATAAAAGGATAATTTTGAATGTTGAAAAAATCATTCTACATATTATTATTATTATTCGCGGGTTTACATTTTAATGCAAATGCACAATCCAAGAAGACATTAGTCGCTGAGACAGATAAAACAGTCAGGTTTTATCCCAACCCCGCGATCAGCTATATTAATTTTGAATTTGAAAAAAATTACGATAACAATAATTCGCTGATTATTTATAATTTTTTAGGAAAAAAAATACTGGAACAGAAGATAGGTGAGCAGAAGATTAATGTCTCTCTTACTAACTTCTTTCGGGGAATTTATATTTTTCAACTATGCGATCAGCAAGGCAAAGTGATCGAATCTGGAAAATTCCAGGTAGCTAAATAGATTGGTTACTTCCTTTCAGAAATTATCAGCATTTACATTTGCCATTAATCAACCTATTTCTAAAATGACGGACTTGTGCCAATTTGTCCATGAAAAAATATTGGCAAAAATTTTGACTTACAGGAGATTTAGTTTAATTACCACTATGAAAAAAAATACAAAAGAGATGACTGAAAATGATTTAGATCAAGTGAAACATGGAGAGGATCAATCCATAGAGGAAACGGAAGAGCCAGCAAAAGTGAAGTCACAAGACGTTAAAACAGCAGAATTAGAAACTGCTTTGCAAGAGCAAAAAGACAAGTATATCAGGTTATTTGCCGAGTTTGATAACTACAGAAGAAGGACATCTAAGGAAAACATTGAATTGGCACAAACTGCAGGAAAAGATGTGATCATTTCTCTTCTTGAAGTGCTGGATGATATGGATAGAGCAGAAGAGCAGGTAGAAAAAAGTGAAGATAAACATACGAAAGAAGGTGTACTTCTTGTATTCAATAAGCTTAGGAAAAAATTAGAAAACAGAGGCTTGAAAGCAATTGAAACGCTACATACCAATTTTGATGTAGAAAAAGATGAAGCTATTTCGGAAATGGAAGTTTCAGATAATAAATTGAAAGGAAAAGTGGTTGCTGAGGTGGAAAAAGGATATTTATTAAATGATAAGTTGATCAGACATGCTAAAGTGGTTGTAGGTAAGTAATATTAATCAAAATAACGCTACATTAATTTACAATGATTTCCCTGGACTGGGATTTTGCCGTCGATTTTAATTAGAGCCAATAAAAATAGAAATGCCAAGTACGACATCTAAAAGAGACTTTTATGAAATTCTGGGTGTAAGTAAATCCAGTTCAGCTGATGAAATTAAAAAAGCATACAGGAAGGTTGCTATGCAATTTCACCCTGACCGTAATCCCGGAGATAATGCAGCTGAAGATAAATTTAAAGAAGCAGCAGAAGCTTATGAAATTTTAAGCGATCCTGACAAACGGTCTCAATACGACCGTTTTGGGCACAATGCTTTCAGCCCTGGACGTGGTGGTGGATTTTCCGGTGGCCAGGGCATGAATATGGATGATATTTTCAGCCAGTTTGGTGATATTTTCGGAGAAGATATGTTTGGTAGTTTCTTTAGTGGCGGTAGGGGTGGTAGCAGAGGTGGAGGCAGAAGCAGAGGCGTGAAAGGAAGTAATTTGAGAGTGCGGATCAAGGTAAATTATGAAGAGATTGCAAAAGGCACCTCTAAAACAATCAAGGTAAAAAAATATATTTCTTGTAATACTTGTAGTGGTTCGGGGGCTAAAGATAAGAATAGCAGCCAAACATGTAGAACCTGTGGTGGTAGCGGCCAGGTAAGAAGAGTTCAAAATACCTTCTTAGGCCAGATGCAAACTGTCAATACCTGCCCTGATTGCAATGGTGAAGGAACAACTATTACCAACAAATGTAACGTCTGCAGAGGTGAGGGCCGGGTATATGGTGAAGAAAATCTGACCCTTGAAATTCCGGCAGGTGTACAGGCAGGGATGCAACTAAGCATGACTGGTAAAGGCAATATGGGAGAAAGAGGTGGCGGACCAGGCGACCTTATTATCCTGATTGAGGAAGAAGCGCATCCACAGCTACAAAAAGAAGGACTTAATGTCGCATTTGAATTATACATTTCATTTCCTGAAGCGGTATTTGGATCCCAGACTGAAGTACCCACAATCGATGGACGTGCTAAGATTAAAATCCCTGCCGGTACCCAAAGTGGAAAGATATTCAGGTTAAAAGGTAAAGGTTTTCCATCAATTAACTCGCATGAAAAAGGTGATCAGTTGATACATGTGAATGTATGGACTCCCCAGAATGTAACTACCGAGGAAAGGTCATTACTGGAAACAATGCAAAACAGCGACAACTTTAAACCAAAGCCTGATAAAAATGAAAAAGGATTTTGGGAAAGATTAAGAGAATCATTTAGCTAACGAGAACTATTTGAATCAATTGGCAAAATATTAAAACCACCTCTTTTTTTTCTTCTTTGGAATCGTATAAATTTTTTGGGCTTTTTTGATGAGTCCTAAAAATTCAGACTGAAGATAATTATCTGCATTATAAGAGCTTGAGGCAATTTGATAAATCTGCTGCCACGGGATATCAGGAATATATAAAGATTCTTTCATTTTTAATCCAAACATAGCAACTGAAGTTCCGAATTGAAGCTCTTTTGGTAACAGATGAAACGGCGTATCAGTGGTAATACAATCTTGCGTAAACATTTGAAAAGAATCATTTTTATCCCGATATTCCAGGATAGCCGTCGCCGGCATTGAACCGGGTAAGTCAAGCAGTTTTCCTTTTGCAGGTACAATTTCAAATATGACTAGGTTTCCTGAGCCACTTCCCACCTCACCACCCTCTAATTCAGTGGCATTCTTTTCCAGGCTGCTTCTTTTATTATCATATCCCAAAAGTCGGTATTCACTTACAAGATCAGCATTAAATTTTAAAGAGAGCCTTACGTCACCTGCTACTGAATAAGCTGTTTGTGTGAATTCCGTAACAAGTACCTTTTCAGCCTCATTAATATTATCAATATAGGCAAAATTTCCATTTCCTTTTTTAGCAAGCACTTCAATCCTGGAATTTTTATAATTTCCCATTCCTACACCAAGACAAGTAAGATAGATAGCATTTTTCTCTTCACCTGCGATCAGCTCTTCTAAATCTTTCTCGCTACTTTGTCCTACATTAAAATCTCCGTCAGTAGCCATGATAATTCGATTGTTCCCTTTTGGGATAAAAGTATTACGGGCCACCGCATAAGCAGTTCTTAGAGCAGCCTCTCCCGGCGTATCTCCGGCAGCCTTCAGCCTTTCTATTGATTCAATTATTTTCTGCTTTTCACTACCACTCGTAGAGGGAAGCCAAAGTGTTACATTGTTACCATACACCACAATTGATACCTTATCCTTTTCTCTCAGATTTTTCACCAATAATTGAAACGCTTCTTTCAACAGGGGCAACCTGTTTGGCAGATCCATACTTCCGGATACGTCAATTAAAAAAATAAAATTAGAGGGTGGAACAGTATCTAAATTTAATTTTTTTGCTGAAAGATTTATAAATAATAATTTATGTGTTTCATTCCAGGGGCAATCTGAAAGCCGCGATTCAATATTAAATACTTTGCCACTTTCCGGTTCTTTATAATTTAAATTGAAATAATTGAGCATCTCCTCAATTTTAACGGCTTCCGGCGGCACCTTTGTTTCCTGGTTGAGAAATCTACGCACATTACTATACGAAGCTTTATTAATCCGCATAGAAAAAGAAGTCTTTGAATTCTTATTGGTTTTCACATATTCATTCTCCACCATATTTGCATAGGTTTCACCTTTATACAATACCAAAGGCGGAATGTAGCCAGTAACTCCTTCTGTATAGGAAACTAATTTAGAACTATTCAGAATTGCATTACTTCCCTTCATCTTCAATTGAAATGACAGATACTGTTCAGTATTCGCCATGATTCCATTTGTGATATAGTTTTCCTTTGAAAATATGAGGGAGTCTGACTTGTTTGATGAGGGAATCCCAAATCCACCACTAAGTCCACTGTAAAAAACCAGGTTTTGCAATGGCAAGAATATCCGTACATTTTGTAAGGGATTACCATTATCGTCTTTAATATCTCCACGAATATAATATTGTGCAGAAAGCACATTACACAGAAACACCAGGAATAATATTGTTGTCGCTTTTTTCAAACGGTTTTCTTTGGTAACAATTATTCATTCAAGCATCACTCAAATAAATGCAATACTAAATATGTTTGAATGATAATCCTAATATATTTCCTTACACCAACAGGATTTATAAAATGCAAGCTAAAAATATTTAAATAATAAAAAAAAGGCTGTCCCGAATTAAGGGCAGCCTCTTTTTTCTAATTATTCAAAAGTTATTTTTCAATCACCAATTTTTGCATTGATGAAATATTATCACCGGTGATTTTTAAGTAATAAACGCCTGATGCCAATGTAGGAAGCAAAAGATCATTTTTATCTTTGCTAACATTAAATCTGCTGATTATCTGGCCAGCCGTGTTCAATAAGTAAATTTTAAGATTTCCTGTGTTGCCTGCAACTTTCAAAGTTACTACACCACCCTTCGATGGATTCGGTGAAATGCTGATCAGACCTGAAACTACGTCAAATGTTAACGATCTGATGTCTGAATAAGCGTAGTTACCATCGCGGTCTGTTTGCTTTATACGGTAGGAATTTATACCTGCCAAAGGTGAATCATCAATCAGGCTGTAATTAGAAACCCCACTTGAATTTCCTGCGGCATTTTTAGTACCTATCTCATTAAAGTGAATTCCATCTGTACTTCTTTCGATAATGAATTTATCAGTATTCGATTCCTGGAAAGTTGCCCATTTTAATAATGCACTATTACCGGCTTTTTCTGCAGTAAAGGATGCCCAGGTGAGCGGTAGAACAGCATCATTTATCGCTGAAACTGTTCCTGATTGACTGGCAAATACATTTCCTTCATATAATGTTACAATATTATGAACTACCGGCATTCTGCTAATCATGATATCATCAATGTACCAGCCTGCGCTTGAAACAGATTTATCGGTAACGAATCTAAATCTGAAAAGAATATTATTTCCTTTGAAAGAACTTAAATTGATGATCGTGTGCATTGGTTCAGCACTGATACCGCTAAATGCCTGTTTGTTTAAAAGATTAGTGGCAGAAATAATAGTTGAATTATAGCCATTCAAACTCATATAAGGACCTGCATCTATCCAGCTCGTTCCATTGTCAGTAGAAATTTCAACTACCCCACCATCTTTATTAGGATCAATATTATAACTCTGCCAGAAACTTAATTGTGTTTGATCCTGTACCGCATA
Source organism: Ginsengibacter sp. (assembly GCA_039922615.1). GTDB lineage: Bacteria > Bacteroidota > Bacteroidia > Chitinophagales > Chitinophagaceae > Ginsengibacter. The sequence goes on along the minus strand of JBDTEF010000114.1, from coordinate 11,376 downwards.
GGAAGATGCACTGGTAAGAAATTGTTCAGAGACTGAAGAGGAACTTCCAGACTTCAAAGAATATGGTGCACTATGATTTTGCGTGCTGACCGACCATATTGCATTCGTACTGGATGTGGCTATCAAAGAAACAGGAATCGTTTTATCAGGAACTGTTTCATTGTAAGTAGTATCTCCTTTAAAGTAAGTATTGTTATTCACTTTTACTTTAAAAGTAAACGATGCCATATCGGAAGCTCCAAGACTGGCAATATTAATTGTAACAGTACGTGCTGTTGGATTATAGGTTCCACCGCTCATGTAAGTAACATTTGAAGCAAGAGTATCTACAATTTTATAATTGGATATAGGCTCACATAATGTTTTCACTGTGAAAGTGTATTCAAGTACGCCATTTTCAGAAACTTCTTCTTTATCTACTGACTTGGTAATCATAGCCCCGGAAGGAGTATCAAAATTCTCAACCTGGTCATTTGTGCTATTTACATTTCCCTCATCTGCTTTTACTCCCATACCTCTGCGCGCAAATGCATTCCATATTGCACAACTATATTTTCCATTATACAATACTTCATCTGCTTTTAAGATACCATCCCTTGCATCTAAAAATCCGGGATTACATTTTTGAAGTTTCAATCCCATCATGACTAACTTCATAGAAACAGAATTGCCGCCTTTTCCATCTGCATTGTATAGATCAGGATTGATACCATCCATTTGGATCAAATTCCATGTCATATCCCATAGAGTAGCTGCCCATATTTCACCAATATCATGTACTTCACCACCTGAACTCTTCACGCCTGCATAAGTCCATGGATTAATACTCATATCAGTAGAATAAGGATACCTTCTGATACCGGCACCGGATAATGGATCTTGTCCCAAAACGTAAGTTCCCATAGGACGACGATTGGTACCATCGGTTTTCTTAGCTATCGTCCAATCAGTAGTAACCATCAATGCAAAATAGTCACTCCAACCTTCGCCGCCTTGTTCGCTATTGGAGAGACATGTATTTTGTGTAGGGCCGCCGGTAAGCCTGTTAGAAATACCATGGCCATATTCATGCGCAACAATGCCGTTATCCAAATCGCCATCTAAATCATTTACCTTATTGCCGGCAAGGGTAACATTTACAACAGTATTATTATTTAATTGATATTTTATGGCAAGTCCGTCTTTCAAAGATATCATTACAGCCGGAGTTTTTATAGTATTATCGGCTGTACCTCCCATTACAATAACTGCTGAGGAATCTAATGTGTCATTATTGGCAATTAGTACAGCAATAGCTCCGGCCGCTTGTGCGTTCTTCACTTTTGCAGTAAATGCACAATCTCCCCTATCAATCAACACTACTTTTCCAGCTATATTATTTACCGGTGCAGCACAACCCTGGTGTAGCGTACCAGCAGCATTATCCTGGTATAATATTACATCACCTGTAACCGGGCCAACATTTACTAAGAGATTTTTCGTGCTAAATGAGCCTTCAACTGCATTCTTGTAACCCTGGATCGCAGGAGGAGTATTTACCTTAAATAATTTGTTGTCAACTCCATTAAAAAGATACATTTGCATCCGTGGATTACTTCCATCTGCAGGGGTAGCAAAATTCGCATTATTTCTACCACTTCCGTCCTGTGCATCTGCATATACAAAATCATTACCTGCCCCTCCTCTACCCTGGTTATTATTTTGAAAATTGCCTGAAACTTCATCAAATCCATATTGGTAAGTCAGATCATGCATTACGTTATTCCAATAAAATAAATTGGTAATTGCAGAAGATCTGTTTACTGGAAATGAAGTAGCAGAATCATCATTATATGCGAAATTGAAACTTAAATTGGGAAGAGCGGTTGTGGAAGTTGCGGTAGCTCCGGAATTATCATTATTCCCTTTAGTATCCACTTTCGCCCAAACATTGTTTCCCCTTGTAATGTTGTAATCTTTTGTTCCATCATTATGCCAACCCAATGTACCAGAATTATTATTTGCTCCTGCCATTAACCAGGGATCAGTAACATTTACAAATCCTTTGTAGGCCGGGCTTTCAGTTCCAAATGGAATAATGGTATAAGTGGCTGATACTGCAACAGCCTGGTTCTTTAATGGAGCAGGTGATGATATTGCTTTGGATACTGAACTAATGTGATTTTTATGTATTTCTCTACCTTCTGGCATGTCCCAGCTATCATTAACTGTAAGATTTATCCTGCTTATTTCTACTCCTTTTTTGGCATCAATAAATACTAACCAATAATCGGAAGAGTTGGGAGGTAAAATCTTTACCTGCCAGGCCAGATTTAATTTTCCTGTGACTTCATCAGGTACCCAAAGTAATTGAGATACAATATTTTCCTGGGAAATACCTGACAATGCGAATTCAATTTTTTGGTTGTTGGCACTTGATTTCAATACAGATAGTGAAGCAGCAGCGAATTCGCTAATGTTTAAATTCAATGAACGGGCTGCATATGATACAGCCTGTTTTGCTGACACTGATGGCCTGGCATCCAAACCAATCGTCTTTTCTTCCACATTTTGAATACGGGTGCCACTTAAGTTAACTGCTTTGTCACTTTTTAAGGCAACTACCTGGATTGAATTAAAAACGGGAACATCCTGGAAAGACTGTTGAAGGTATATTAACTGCATGCCAGAAATTTTGTCAACGTAGGCATTTGTAACAACAGAATTGTCAATATCTGCTTTTGATAGTTTCAAAAAATAGGCATTCTTTGAAACAAGATCTTTAGCAAGTTGTGGATTGATGTCCTGTGCAGATGCCTGTTGTAAAAATGAGGTGAGTAGAATTGCTAAGAATAAGCAATTGCGTAGAAAGATTTTCATAAATAAGGTTTAACTATTTAATTGGAGCGTGAAAGTAAGGTTAATTATCAAATATGAAAGGGAAATTTTTAAATAAATTTTAAAGATGAAAAATAAATTTAATAAAGAACAAGCCATTAAAACAGGCTATCAATACATCACCTTAAATCAACTCAATATTAAGAGAAAATATCTATTTTATGCAAATAGATAATTATAAAAACCATCCAGATATTTGGTAAATTAACTGTTTAAAAGTGGCTTAAAAATTAGGTTCCAGTAACTGGAATTTTTAATTTATGTGGCGTCACCTTAAAAATCTAAGCCTAAACTAACATAGTAAATTGGCTTGCCGCGAAAGAAACCACTCATAGGCCACCCTGCATCTAATTTCAGGAAATACCCTAGCACTGTACTTCTTGCACCAAAACCATAGCCACCCAAAAATGGTCCGATGCCACCGGGTTTTAACTTTACTGTTACCGCAGGATTGACAGGGTCAGTATAGGTTCCGGATGGACGATTTATATTGTCATAAGCACCATTCCATGCAGTACCTAGATCAACAAATTGAGTCAGTTGAAAATTACGGATAAAAGCATTATTGATTGGATTGTTTAAAAGTGTACTGAAGACAGGTAACCTGAATTCACTATTGATCACCATTGCATTATTACCATTGGCAGCATTTTGAATATAGCCCCTCATATTTACTGCAAGGGATTGAAATGCATAGTCCTGGTCTGGTGCAGGCCTGTTTGCAGGATTGAAATAGCGGTATTTAGATGAGCCGTCAGCATTTACTTTTTGGTTATTGCCAAGTATTAACCAATTATCAATTCCTCCGAGGTAATAGATCAATTTTTGATTACCCCAACTAAAATCACCTGCTACCCTTCCTGCCCATATGAAATTGCGATAAATAGGATAATATCCTCTTGCATCAAAACCAAAATTATAGGTATACCTTCCTATATTTCCTAAAGGTTTAGATAATTGTGAATTTACATCTGCATATGCCTTATATCTTATTCCATTCCAAATATTTTGTACAGGATTCAATGTGTTGTCATACACATATTCTATATGAAATAGACCATACGTCTCTTTGAAGTTTTGGGCTTTTAAAAAGCCAAAATCAGTCGCCCTTGGCGCAGCATTATCTGTTCTTATGCCGCCACTTATCCGAATACTCTTTGTAACATCCAAAGGATAAGAAAGATTTACCTGGTATAAGTTACTAAATAATCTGCCTGGTGCATAGTTGCCTAAAGTATCTGTAAATCCAATTTCCTGTACATTCCTATAATACAGCAGGCCCCAATCTAATCTTCTACGCAGGTTTGTAAATTGAAAGAGCCAATCTTTATCGCGCAAATTGGAAGAAATACGTACGCCTCCAACAAATTTTATGTCTTCCATTAAATCAGAGACACCAACCCTTACCATTCCATTCAATCCATTATTAGAGGTTAAGGAAATAGGTCCTGAACCTCCTGTGTATTTTTGAAATCTTGTTCCAAGGACATTGTTATTCACTCCGCCAACAATATAATCAGCAGAAAATTTTATAGGCTGATATCGAAATAGTTTTGTGGCCTCAAGTACATTATATTCATCCTTTCGTGGGGTATATTTACTTTTGAATTCAGTACTATCTTTCGGTTCGGGTGTAAATATATTTTGAAATACGTTCTCTTCGTTAGTCACAGGTTTCCTGGTTACTTCCTGACCTTGAGAAATCCTGTCTAATTCCATTACTCTCTTCATGTAATCAGTCGGCCGGCTACTAATATTGCGCTTTGACAAGGCATCCGAATTGATTTTCAATTTATACAACGTTTTAAAATCTCCCTGGCGGCTTACTTCACTTACCTGGTTATTTACGCCGGCTTCCCTTGTTTCCAGCAGGCTGTTTGCATAATTAGTAATTGGAAAAATGTAAGCAGAATCACTGGTGATTGAAACAACAGCAATGGAATCTACATCCGTTTTATTTAATGCTTTGAGTGTGGAATCTACCTCATTTACTGAAGGATTCCGCAATATTTCCTCCCCTATGATTACCAGCGTATCCAGACCTTCTCTCTTTGTAGAAAAGAATCCTGCATACCGGTTTCCAATTCCATTTTCATCACTTACAAATGTAAAGTGATCATTGTCGTAAGGCACCGGATATCTTGCATCCCCGTACTTTAAATTGGTCAATTGTGTCAGTTGATTAAGTTCTGTTTTATTAGTTGCAAAATCAGTAATTAAAAAAATGTTGAACTTATTATCCAGGAGTGAGGTATCACCTCCTTTTGCATCAGCTGAAGGTCGGTTACTTGAAAAAAGAATACCACTTTTGTTGCGAAAATGAACAACAGATGGATCAAGATCATCAAACACATCTTTCGTTAATTGTTTTGCTTTGTCATTTTCAATATCGTAAGTATAAATATCGGAATGGCCATTTTTCACTGCACTCACCACAAGTGTTTTATTATTATCAAGGTATTTTATATCCTGTACCTGGTCAAATGTTGCTGTCAGATCACGATTGATTGGTTTTGTTTTAGAAATAACATCGTAAACAAATAATTTCAATTTACCTTCTTCTCCATAAACGACTGAAAGCCTGTTTCCCAAAGGATCCCAGGCCATAATAGGATAGTTAGGATTAATTTCATTTATCCTGCTTTTAGATCCTATTTTTAAAAGGGTTTTATCATTATATCCATCACTTAATACAAGATTATATTGCCCTTTTTTATATTGCACCACAGCGAAAGTGCCATCGCGCTTATTTGGATTCACATTAAAATGAAAATAATCTACCCGCTTACCTACAGGCACCGTTGTAATAGTACTTCCCTTTGGATAATTTTTTCGTCTCACAACATCTTTTAGGTATTTTTCTTCCTGGAAAACCATAAAGTTGGCAAGCACATCTTTAAATTTCTTTTTACCGGTAACTTCCTGTGTTGCTTTATTTAAACTTTTGTAAATGCGGGCCAGGTATAATAAATAGGTCGTATTTTCTTTTTTGTAAGACTGCTCAATATAATACCAGAAAGCATGCCCGGCTAATAAGGGGTTCTCGGCTAATAATGCATTGAAATTTTTATAATTTCCACTTAAAATTAGATTTTTAAATTCATCATCTAATTGTGTACTCCAGTTTTGCCCGGCATATGCAACGTAACCATCCACCAACCATTGGGGTAAGTCTAATAATGAGTTTCCGGCAACTTCACCAAGATCATCACCAAATAATAAATTTTGCACAAGAACTTTTGCTATTCCCTCTCTTATCTGTTTTTTGAGATCTGCGTGATTACTATTATAATAAACAACCATTTTATTATTCACCAATGTAGTAGTGCCGCCGCTATTTTGCCAATCTATCCCAATACCGATATTACTTTGTTTCATGTCATTGAAATTGTTATAAATAATGACATTGACCCTACGCTGTAAACTATACTCGGCAAATTTTTCAAGTAAGGGTAATTCTGTTTCTGCTATCTGAACGACATATTTACCAAGTTCAGTATCATTTTTATTAAAGTATGCATTAAAATTAGGAGACTGGTAAAACTGCCATTTAAATTTATTGAATTGAACCCTGTTTTTTCCATATTCCACACTACTTACCTGGCCCATTCCAATAATGGCAATAGCCAATAAGAATGGCAGCAGTAAAAATACTTTTGTAAAAAATGAATTCTTATGATATTGCATATGGCACTCAATTATAATTGACCTAAAATTACTTGTTTCGCAGGAATCAATAAAATCAATTTCTTAAACTTATATTTACGTTATGCTCCACATAAAAGTTTTCACATTTAATCCTATGGAGGAAAATACCTACGTTCTTTATAATGAGTTAAAGGAATGTATTATTATAGATCCAGGCTGTTATGACCAATCCGAAAAATTGGAATTGGAATCATTTATTAAAGATAATCGTTTACATCCTAAACTTTTATTAAATACTCACTGTCACCTTGACCATGTTTTTGGAAATAAGTTTATTGCTGAAGAATTTAAATTGACATTAAAAACTCATTCACTTGAAAAAGGTGTTTTAGAAATGGCGCCTACTTCAGGTCTGATGTTTAATCTGCCATTTGATAATTACAGGGGCGAAATAATTTATTTGGAAGAAGGAGAAGTGATTCAACTGGGAGAAGATAAATTATCAACAATTTTTGCAGCCGGGCATTCACCGGGAAGTATCTGTTTTTATTGTGAAAAACAACATTTTATTATAGGAGGAGACGTATTATTTCAAAACAGCATCGGAAGAACTGATCTACCGGGCGGTAGCCATGTGGATTTATTAAAAAATATACGTGAAAAATTGTTTAGCCTACCGGATAATGTAATTGTCTACCCTGGCCATGGCCCTAAAACTACTATCGGAGAAGAAAAGAAATTAAATCCTTTTTTTATTTTGTAACCTTTTTGGGAAATTACACTCTAACGTTATTGAGCATATATTCTTTTAATTAGCCACGTCTAAATACATAGTGGTAAAAAAACAATCAAATGAAAAAAGTAATCAATCTATTTGGAAGTGGCGTATTATTATTTTGCGCTATTTTTCTTTTAAACAGTTGTAACAATGCTGACAGTAACAAAATGACTACTGACAGTACAACAAATGTATCTACTATAGATACAAACACCGTAGTAACGCCTGAAGCTGCGCCTGTTAGTACTAAATTAACTGATCCTGAAATTGCATCCGTTGCAGTAACAGCTGATCAAATTGATATTGACTATGCAATGATTGCAAAAACAAAAGGTACTACTGCAGCAGTGAAAGAATTTGCAAAAACAATGGCAAAAGATCACCAGTCAGTAAACGACAAAGCCGTTGCTCTGGTAACAAAATTGGGAGTTACACCTTTGGATAATCCAACCACACAATCATTGTTAGCCGGCGCTACTACTATGAAAGCTAATCTGAATTCTCTTTCAGGTGCTGCTTTTGATAAGGCTTATATTGATAATGAAGTAGCTTATCATAAAGCTGCCATCGATCTTGTAGAAAATAAATTAATTCCGGATGCAACCAATGCCGATTTAAAAGCATTACTTCAATCAGCATTACCTATTTTCAAAGAACATTTAGCGCATGCTGAAATGGTTCAGAAAAATCTTAAATAGTTTTTAATAATTTTTGTTGTTGTAAAAGGAACAATGCATTCAAATGGGTGCGTTGTTCCTTTTTTTATTACTGGTACACCTGGTTTAATGATAGATATAAATGCTATCTTAGATTTTTGGAAACTGTACAATACCCAATCTTTTTATGACAACAAACCCGGATACGATTCAGGATTTTGAATTATTACACCAAATAAATGAGGGTAATATGAAAGTTTATGAGCAAATTATCCGCAGATATAATCCATTGCTATATAAAATAGGAAGAAGCTATTCCTTCAACCACCAGGATACAGAAGATTTGATGCAGGAAACCTATATAGATGTATATAGAGGATTAGCTAAATTTGAGAATCGATCATCATTTAAGACATGGATTTCGAGGATAATGCTTAACCAGTGTTACCATAAAAGACAGGCTGTGATAATAAAAAAAGAGATCACAGAAGATGAACTATTATTTTCAAAATCGGACAATGGAAATAGTGAATCTAAATTGTCAAATACTGAATTAAGCCGTGTATTGGAAACCGCTATCAACGAGATCCCTGAAAACTATAGAATAGTCTTTGCCCTAAGGGAATTAAATGGACTAAATGTTGCAGAAACTGCCCATACGCTAGACATTTCAGAGAATAATGTAAAGGTGAGATTTAACAGAGCAAAAGCCTTGCTTCGTGAAAAAATTACCAGGACTTATTCTAGTGAAGAACTTTTTGAATTTAATTGTATTTACTGTGATGGAATGGTTTCCAAGGTAATGAGTGACATATAGGATAGAAGTTGTAGGATTATGCTGAATAATCACTTCTCATTGTTTATTTTTCGTACCCGAATATAGTTCATACTGTAACAGACGGCAATCAATTTTACCATTGTAAAATTCTATTTTTCGTTTTGCTTTTAATCCTACTTTTTTTGCAAGATTAAAATTGCCCGTAAAAACGAAGCCAGCATATCCTTTGCAATCCTTTTTCATGAAATCACCTATTCGTGAATAAGTTTCTTCCAGTTCTATTTCGTCTCCCAATCTCTCCCCATATTCAGGATTGAAGAATATAACCCCATTACCGCCTTGCGGAATTTCTGTGTCCGCAAAATCACAAACTTTATAATTGATCAGATCCCCTACCCCGGCGGCACCTGCATTTATCCTGGTAATGTTGATGGCATCTTCACTGATATCGGATGCTTCAACAATCAAACCTGGTACTACTTTCACCTCATCAGCTAATTGTTGTTTAGCCTTTTGAAAATTTTCTTCATTGAAACCAAGGATGTGGGAAAACCCATAATTCTCCCGAAATAAACCCGGCCTTCTATTGGTAGCAATCATGGCTGCTTCTATGGCAACGGTCCCTGATCCACACATCGGGTTTATAAATGGTGTTTTAGCATCCCAATTGGTAGCCAGGACTGCTGCCGCTGCCAACGATTCCAGCATAGGAGCCTTTCCGGGTATCCTTCTATAACCATGCTTGGATAATGTCTCCCCGGTTGTATCAAGAAAAATTTCGGCATCGTTATCTTTCCAATATAAATGAATAACTGTTTTATCTAAGGAAGATCCTGAATCCGGGCGCATGTCAAATTTTTCGCGAAAACGATCAACAATCGCATCCTTAATTCTTACATTCACAAATAAAGAATTATTGATAGAAGGATTGTTAACTGTGCTTGTAATAGAAAAATAGCCATTTTTATCGATGATGGTTTCCCATTGGATTTGAGACACAATCTGGTATAAATCATCAGGATTGGCACAAGAAAATGAATTGAGTGAATATAATACCTGGCTTGCTGTACGCAGATTCAAGTTTAACCGAACGCAGTCATTGAGGGTTCCGTTAATTTGAACGCCTGTAGCAAAAACGTTAACTGCTTTATATCCTAACTGAATTATTTCCTGCTGTAAATAAATGGAAAGCCTTTTACTACAAGTAATTGTAATCCGGCTTTGTTTGTTGAAAGAATGCATATTGCAAACTTAGTGTATAGCTGATTTATAATCCGGCAATTTTAAATCGGGCCAATACATGATGGGTATTTTTTATTACAGAACTTATAAATGATTTTGATTTTGCAGGCTCAGTGACATTTTCTATATCAGGAATAACGTGGAGTTGATTGTAAAGGTCATTAATTATTTTCTCATCAAAAATATGAGCCATTTCGCAAGCCCTGTAGAAATCTCTATGCATTCCCAGGGTTTCCAATACAGGTTCTACATTTTCCAATTCGGGAAATGCTGTAAATTTCTTAACGAAAAAAAGCTGTTGATTATTTACTTCTTTTTTATATGCTGAATATTTATTTTCCATAAAATCAATTTTAGTAAATAATAACTGCCATTAAATTAACAAATGCTTTAATCAAATGAATGAAAATTATGTGCCAAATATTTAATTGAGTAATTTATATTATCAACAATAAAAATTCGTAGTTATTTTAGACATTTGCTCCCTTAGTTAATGACATTTTTTTTCAATGAATCGCTGCAAAATGAAAATAGTATTATCCTTAAATTATTCATCCGAAAAAATTTGGCAAAAAAATTATTTAGTTAATTCTTTACCAGCTAACAAATAAGTTTTTTACTCCTATTATTTTGACTCCTTCAGCTAATGATTTGCCAGACAGGATAATTACGTAAACATGAATGGAAAGGTTTTAGAAAATACTACATCAGAAATATTTAAACAGGAATTTTTTCTTGCTGAATAAGGTAATTAGTAAATCGAAAAAATTGAATATTAATATATTATTCCCCGAATTGAACAGTATTTTAGCATAACAAACATCTCCAACTAACAATAAAAAATAATGCTCATACATATTCATCCTAAATTACCGATGCGAAATAAAGAGGTAACTAGAAATTATTACATCAATAAATTAGATTTCCGGGAGACACCAAGTGTTGATTTTGATGGTTATTTAATGCTCAGTAAAGACAATATTCAAATTCATTTTTTTGAATTTAAAGCGCTTGATCCAAAAGAAAATTACGGTCAAGTTTACATAAGGGTTGATGGTATTGATGAATTCTACCAATCATTGCTGGATAAAAAAACAAGTATACACCCAAATGGAAGTTTAGCAGTAAAACCCTGGGGTCAAAAAGAATTCTCCCTTCTGGATCCTGACAATAATTTGCTGACTTTCGGCCAAAGTTTGTAGCTGAGAACTTTTATAAAAAATATTGTCACAAATAATTTTTCGTCTTATGAAAGCAGCATACATCCAAACATTACACCCGGACCCAACCAAAACAAACAAGAAAATCTCTTTAGAAAAATACAAAATCATTAGGGAGAATTTATTGAATATATTGGATGAGATGGAACTGATTCATACAGAACTTATGGAAGAATT
>JBDTEF010000113.1:0-6808 GCA_039922615.1 Ginsengibacter sp. | reverse complement strand
CACAGAGCATCAGCACCGTAAAGAGCGTGACAAACTTTTTCATTTTGAGTCTTTATTTTAGTTAAAAAATAGATAGTCTCACAAATCAGTAAGTGTCATTTGGTAAAAAGCACAAAGACAAGGCACCAATAAATTTAAGGACGCTGCATTTTAAAAAAATAATTTCCAAGAAAGTTTTTATTCCTTTAAAGCAATAGGTCATTTACTTAGAGTAAAATGGGAAGCATTAATGAAGAAATAAAAAACAAATTATCACCCGGCAACTATACATGAAATAAAATTCTTAGAACTGATGAACAGAATGAATACTTTATACATGCATTCAAATGTTGAGGTAAGAATTTTTTAAATTAAAAGATTCTTTTAAAATATCCTTTAAACTAATTTTAAAAAAAAGAGGCTGTCTCAAAAAAATGGAGACAGCCTCTTTAAGAATTATTGAAAATTATTTCTACTTAACTCTAATCCTCCAGAGTATAGTTTGAAAATTACTTGCAACTGCATATTTACCATCTCCTGCAGATACAATTGTTATCGGCAAGATGTAATAAAAATGCTTATTAACGATTGTATGATTAAACAAATTCTCTCCATTTGCATCCTTTGTACCTATTTTAATACGTACATTAAAGTCACCTGTGCTAAACACACCAGCATTGGCTATTGTCACATCATAAGAAGGGACAGTATATAATTCAGGAGGCAACACTTTATAATAAATAGTGTCTCTCTTTGTACCTACTGCTGCAATTGTATAAGGAACTCTGGCAATAAATGCATTTGCTGCATCAACATCTATTTTCATTTTTAGCGTTACATCACCTACATGAGAATTAGCAGATAAGTGAACTGCAGTTAGATAATCCACTTCACTTTTAGTTGTATCTAAAATTTGCCATGAGCTGGTAGGAGCAGTAGAAGTTGAAACTGTATTTCCTGGAGCCTTCGGTATATCTGCTATCGGTTGCGTAGAACCGTAATCTGTATAAAGAGCGTTCGATTTAAGACAAGACATAAATCCCGTTGTCACAATTAGTAACATACCAAGGTTTATTATACTTTTTTTCATATTTTTATTTTTACAATTTAAATTTATTTATCCCAAAAAACTTTGGTATTAAACACGTCCACAGTTCCCGCTGCCAAAACATTATCCGTATTTAACAAAGTTTCTCTTTGAGGATAAAATAATCTTACAGGAATTTTACCTTTGCTATTCAGATCTGTGCTCAAAGGAACATCAGGAAAACCGGTTCTTCTAAAGTCATTATAAGCAGCCAGGATATCAATTCCATTCATAGCAAACCATTTTTGAGTAATAATCAATTTGATTTTATCGGTAGCTAAGTTCCATTGAATATCAGGACTTGCCTGGGCCATATAAGCTTCATAACTGCTATCTGTTTGACCAGTATACATGAATGACGCTTTAATGGCAGTTTCATAAAGAGACTGTGCGTCACCGGCAAGATAACCTCTTTGAACAGCCTCTGCTTGCAGGAATAATGATTCTGCAGCAACCATCAACCAGGCTGGGCCGGTTGGGTCTAGAGAAGGTGCACCTATTTTAGCTGCTTTAGAGTTACCGGCAGGATCACCAAAAATACTTCCCTGATAAGTGTCACCTGATTTTGTATAAAAATAAGAAATTCGTGCATCATTATTACTATTGTAACTTGTAGCAGCATAGTCACTTGCTACGGTAGAATTGTAATTGTCTCCCGAAGAAAGGTAGGATTTATAAAATAAGCCATACCAAGGATTTAACTGTGCTGTTGCAGTGGTATACCCTGGATTAATCAATGCATCCTCACCCAAACCTAAGAAATCATCGGAAGTTAATCCTGTCAGGTTTTGTTTGATATATGCATCTCTCCCGGCTACTGCTGATTGTTGAACCAGCAATTTTAATTTTAATGTATTCGAAAACTTAACCCACTGCCTAAGAAAGGCAGGATTTCCTCCTGTAGTGATCAGATCACCATATAACAAAATACGCGAAGCATCCGTTGCTGAACTAATTGAATTACCTGTTGAAGGATTGTTGAATATAACAACCGCCGCATCAATTTGTTTAACCAGGTCTTCATAAATAGTTTGCCCTTCATCAAATTTGGGTGAAAACTTTCCGCTGTCACCTCTTAAAGCATCAGAGTAAGGTACTTTTCCCCACAAATCAACTAATTGATGAAAATCATATGCCTTCATTACTTTAGCAATGGCTTCATAAACCGGAAATTTCTGTAAAACAGCTTGTTGTTCAACATAGTTGAAATCTTCCAGGTTATTATACAAATTATCCCATACACCAGCCAGGTAGGTAGATGTAATATCATAGGTATAAGTTTCCACAGGTTTAGAGAAACCTGATGAAGTAGCATAATATCCTATCCAGAATCCGAGATTTGTATAGCTGGTATTTGCTCTTCTTGCTGCATTTTCAAGTGCAACAGGCATTGTCAATTGGGGTGTACTATACGATGCAGAGTTTGGATTTTGGTTTATATCTAACAAGCTTTTTTTACAACTTGTAAAACCAAACACCCCGCCAAAGATCGCTAGTGAAAAAATTAAACGTTTCATAAATATCATTATTTTTTTGTATTAAAATCCTACTGTTATTGTTGCTCCAAAAACTCTTGTTGGTGGTGAAAGGTTTTCATCGCTAACTCCTTGTGCGTTTCCTGTTCCTAAAGTACTGTACTCCGGATCTGCATACACATTGTCCTTAGGTAAGAATGTGAAAAGATTTCTTCCTACCAAACCAACTGAAGCCTTCTTAATTATTTTATTATTTTTCACTTTGAAATCATAAGTTATACTTACTTCTCTTATTTTCCAATAATCCCCACTAGTTACAAATGGTGTACCTGCATTTCTGAAAGTTGAAGCCCAAAAGCTACTACCGTTGGATGCATTATCCACAACTACATTTGTATTGTCTACATATTTGCCATCCTGTAAAACCACTGAATTTGGATATACAAAACGTTGTCTACCTGTAAGAGTAGTAACTTCACTTACACCTGTAAAGGCAGTGGCATTACCAACATTATTATAAACAACATAACCACCTCTGTATTCTGCGAGAACAGATAGAGAGAAATTTTTATAGTCAAATGATGTGCTTAAGCCCATGATCACTTTCGGCAAAGTATTTCCTAAATTGACTACCCCCGTAGAAGCAGAAGGCCTTCCGGTCCTTGGATCTACGATTACTTTTCCGGTAATTGAATCTCTTTTCCAATCCTTCACCTGCAATACCCTCATTGGCTGGCCTTTGATGGTATAAATACCAGCACCTGTTGTATACCCACCGATAAATATTGATTCAGACTGAGGATCAATTTCATCTACATAGCTATGGTACAAAGCAAGATTACCACCAACGTTCCACTTCACAGGACCAAGGTTCACTAATGGTGTTGCCCTTAAATCAAACTCCCAACCCGAATTACTAACATTTCCTACATTCTTGAGTGTTGAAGTGTATCCACTGGCTGAAGATATCTGGATAGGAACTGTTTGATTGGAAACATCCTGGTCGTAATAAGTAACTCCTAAATTAACATGGCTTTTAAACATTGATAATTGAAGACCTAATTCTCTCGATTTAATGAATTCCGGTTTTATATCGTTATTAGCTAACCTATCACCAACTGAAAAGGAAGTAACTGAATAAGGAAATCCCAAAATTTGGGAAAATGTGTTACTCAAAGAATAGGGTTGAACATTGCTTACATTACCCACTTTTGTTAAACTTCCTGTTAATTTTCCGAATGAAAGCCAACTTATATTTTTTAATGAAGGAATTGCATCAGTAAATACAAATGAAGCATTCACACCAGGGAAAAAGTAGGACCTGTTTTCAGGTGCTAAAAGTGATACCCAGTCATTGCGTCCAGTAACCTCAAGGAATAAAAAGTTTTTATAAGCTAATTGCAGACTTCCAAAAGCCCCAATTTTACCTACTATTGAATCCTTTTGAAAAACGGTTGCTGGGCTTATTAAATTAGATTGATTGTATAATCCAGGAATTTCAAGTTCACCAGTTCCACCATTTACCCCTTCACCAGCCTCGAATCTGTTTGCTTTGGCCTTATTAATTGAATTACCCAGAATTAAAGTGGCATTTAGATCATTTGCAATTTTATGTTGTAAGGTTACAAGAAAATCTGATTGTATTATAAATTGCTGATTTTGTTTATCATATACTCTTGGCCTTACTCCATTAGGATTGCTTCCAGCTGTTCCGCCTGTTCCAAATGGATCAGAAATTTCATATTCACTAAAAGTTACTCCCGCTTTAGTATTCTTTTGTTGGCTATTTGATGCAACTGCTCCTATTCTGTAGGTAAAATTTAACCAGCTAGTGGCTTTAAAACCCAACTCGAGGGATCCTATTATATCATCTCTGAAAGTTTTAACTCGACTATTATTTATCTGCCAGTAAGGATTCGGGTAGTATGCATTATACCAATCATTTTCATTGGCAAATGGTGCATTTAAGTCTTTAAAGCTTTTAAGATCTACCTCACCTGGAGTATTTAACACGTTCCAATATACAGGACGTCCCTGGCTATAATCAACTCCGGCAACATCTGTAACAAATTTTGTATAACCAACAGAAAAATTAGAGGTAAACTTGTTGTAGGTTGTAGATCCACCGACTGTAAGACTATATCTTGTTGCTTTATCCTGGGGAATAGTGCCAGTTGTGTTATTTACCTGGCCACTAAAAAAATAAGAACCTTTTTCATTTCCTGCCTGGTAGCTCACGCCATCCTGATTGGTAATACCTGTTTGAAAGAAATTTTTAAGTGGATTTTTATAATTATATATAGTTGAATTAGTAGTATCATAAACAGTTCCATCAGCACGAACTAATTGCTTTTCATATCCCAAATTAACTCTATTACCATTATATTCAGGTCCGTACATTTGATTTTCATAAGGAATACGACCGTAAAAACCCGTATAAGGATTAAGACTGTCTGGTTCTGTAGATGCAGCTCCGAATCTAGTGTTTAATTTAGGAAAATAGCCTACTTTTTCTAAAGTAGTTGTATGGGTAAAAGTAACACTTGGTTTGGCGTTAGTACCTTTTTTTCTTGTAATCATAATTACACCATTTGAAGCATCAGCTCCATATAATGCCGCAGCGTTTGCTCCTTTTAGAATTGTTACACTCTCAACATCATTCGGATTTAATGAATTAATGTAATCCGCTGAAACAGGAATGTTGTCTAAAACGATCAACGCCTGGTTATTACCTAAAATGGAACGCTCGCCTCTCAACACGATACGTGTATCTGCACTCACTCCATTATTAACTGTATTTACTTGCAGACCGGAAACTTTACCGGATAAACCATTGGCAATATTAGTCGCCTTAGCAGCTGTTAATTCCGCCGGAGGTATCTGAGCTGTAGCATAACCTAAGCCACGGGCTTGTCTTTTAATACCCAATGCAGTTGTTATCACAACTGTACTAAGTTCATTTACCTTCCTGGATAATACCACCGTTGCCTTTCCTCCTGTTGGAGTCATGGCTGTTTCACTAAAACCTGCAGCAGTGAAAGTAAGTGTTCCGTTTCCTTTTCGGTTAATAGAAAAAGCACCATTCGCATCTGCGGTAGTGGCATTCCTGGTGCCTGTTTCGGTTACGGTTGCGAAAGGAACAGGGGCGCCGGTTTCATCTTTAACCGTACCTGATACTGTTCGATTCTGAGCAAATGCAAATACTCCACTGAGCATAAGCACTGTCAAAAGCGTAAGAAATCTTCTCATGTAGTTGTTTTTTTTATGATTATTTTACAATATTACTAATCCAATTCAATTTGCAATCAAAAATGAAAAGAAATTTTGATAATTCTTTTAACATAATATATTGCCAAAAAATTAGGATTAGTATTTAGTAGGACAAAACATTTAACTCATTCGCTGCATAAATGTTAAGAATATAAAAATATTTTTTTAAAAACTATATTGTGCCTGCAACTTTACTTCGGTGCGTTTGTTGCCGTTTATCAAATCAAGACCACTACCTACCTGGTCTCTATCTAGATAGATCGTTTGTGCAAGTCTGCCCCAAAATTGGAAGCTTTTATTTAATTTATAGTTGATATTCAGATAGTACCGATATCCCTTTCCCGAAAATACCGGGATAGAATATCCATAAAGCACATCATTTTCGAACGCATATAATCTTGCATCATACCCGGTTGTTTCAAAATAGAGTAGCCTGATATTTCCTGAAACGGGACTAAAAACTTTTTTATAAATAATGTCAAAATAAGTAAGAAATCCCGTTTGTGCATCATTTCCTCTTTTATCATACCAGGAAAGATCTACGCGGGATCGGATGGTAAATGTTCTATTCAGCTTATACCTGAATTGAACCCTCAATCCTTGTTTGTTCTTATTATCTACCGGGTTGAGTACTTTATCATCAGGATTGAAATTGATCGCCTTATTTTTATTATTGTACCTGGCATAAATTTCTACATTCCTATCAGGTGTATAGGTAAACTGAACTAAATAATCTCTACCATAGGACGGGGCGTCGATTCTATATTTTACCCAGGGAAAATGAAAATAGTCAGCATAGGCATTGATACGTATTTTATCTGTAGGTGCTATATCTATACTCGTATAAAATCCTGATTCATTAGTTGGAAATGTACTTTCCGTAAAGGCACTTGTATACAATGATTGGTATTGCGGTGATATTTTACGGTACAGGAATGACATATCAACTTTAGAGTTTACACTAAGGGCTAATCCATTTACAAAAGCATAGTCTGTC
>JBDTEF010000112.1:0-12977 GCA_039922615.1 Ginsengibacter sp. | reverse complement strand
GATCTTAGTAAGTAAAACCCTCGGCGACTTTGAAGAAATTTTAGCTGCCAACCAGTTTTTCAGGGTGCATGATTCTGCCATCATCAATCTAAACCATGTAAAAAAATACACCCGTGGCGATGGTGGTACAGTGCTCTTATCTGACGGAACAGAACTGGACGTAGCCCGACGCAGGAAGGATGATTTTGTAAAGTTGATTCCGAAAATATGATAAATGTGATCCTTGCAAAAAGGAAGAGGTCAGCCTGAATAAACTCCACCAGTTACTACAAATATATCTCCCCCAACTGAATGTTGCTCACCGCTGAATACTTTCTATTTATAGAAAATTTTGCAAGCGGTATTTTTATTCTACAATGCCAAACCTGGTATTGTAGAAATTATAAATAATGAAATTGAGAGTCGCAGCAATCTTTGCTTTTATTGCTTTAGTGCTGGTGCACACAGGTTATTCACAAAAGGCTATCTCAAAAGATTATTATGCCGACATAAAGAAAACTAATGCAAGCAAGTTATGGTACAATGATATGTCTGTGCCAGAAAATGACAGCATTTCAGTTACACTACCGGAGCCGCTTGGCTTTATCGGCGATAATTACCAGCGCTTTTATATTCATTTTATTTCTGTAAAGAAAAGTAAGGTAAACCCTTATCAGTACTTCGTTTCAGGTAAAACAAAAGTAAAAGAAATTATTTCCGGTTTTAGTGGTACAATCAATGTTGTAAAGGCAGGGATATATAAAAAGCAAATTGATGAAAATTATAAACAGGGTTCTGTAGAATGTAATATTATTTTTTATGAAGACAGCCTGCAAAAATCAACCGGATTTTTTAAAGGAAAGCTAATATCAAAATTTTTTTTAGATGAACGGAATTTAGTTTGGTACGATGATATTGAGCTCGGTGCGGATGGATATTTTAATAATCAATGCGAAGCTGTATGGACAAGTTATAAAACGTCCAAAAGCAAAAAATGCAATTGGGGCGACTATCGCATTCCGCAAAGCAAAGCCCTGGATAGCGGTGACGGAGAATTTGCCGTAAATAAAAAATATGACTTGTTTGGATGGAAGAATTACCGCATTGCCTGGAGTGATGATCCCTGGGTAAAAGGAACAGGGCAGGCGAGGGAAGCCGAAAACAAGCATTGGTGGGAATAAATTTATTAAAACATTACATTTTATAACATGAAAATTATCATTCTTTTTTTATTACAATTTATAAATATTCAAACGATGGCACAAACAAAAGTAGAAGGTGAATATATGTTCAACAGGCAGGAAATGGTAGCCGGTATAAAATTTACAAAAGATGGAAAATTTGATTTCTTTTATAGCTACGGTGCTTCCGATCGTACAGCCAAAGGAACTTTTACGGTGGAAGGAAAAACAATAAAATTGAAAAGCGATAAACCTGCCGGCAAAGATTTTGATGTGAAAGCGCAATCCAGGTCAGGCAAGGGTTACAGTATACAATTTGAAGCGGCAGATGCAGTTTTTTTAAATGAGATAAGATGCAGTTTTTTTACCGGTGGTCTAAGACACGATGCGTTCAGCGATGAAAAGGGAATAATAAATGTAGATATTCCTTCCTGCGATTCTATTTTCGTATTTCATCCATTGTTCCCGGATTTTGTTACCTGCATAAAAGATGAAAAAAATGACAATAATCATTTCATCCTTACGCTGAATCCTTCGCTGGCAGAAGTAAGTTTTAAAGGCATTGATTTTACCATTATTGATAATAAAACGATCAGTTGTATCCATAATTATTTACTCCCTTTGGAAGACATTCGTTTTAAAAAACAATAAGAAAGTGATAAAATCAGATCAGCTGGTTATTGTGGGTATAATTGCCATACTTTTTATCCAAACAACGGTGTGGATAGTTGGTTATTCTATCCATAAACTCTCTTATCTTTTCTCTTTTGTAAATTCAACTGCAGCAATAATACTTATTGGTTATTGGATAATAAATCAACTTCGTATTCAACAACATTGTATAGAATGCAGGGAGATAATCGTTTTATGTGCAGAGTTGTTGGTGGCAGTAATTAGCATTTTTACAATCGTGTCTCATCCTGTTTCCACCGGTTATAAAATAGTGCAATATATTATTTTCGGCATACACTTTACTGTTTTAGTAGCGGCGTTAATTTTTATGTTGACCTTTAAAATCAATAAACTTTTTTAGTTTCATAAACCATAAAGTAAATAAACTACTCCGCAAAATACTTCAATGCCGCCGTTACCTCCTTTCTAAAATAATGGCTTTAGATAAGGCTTACTTTTACGATGAATTACAGGGATAGCAAAATGGAAATGCGTAATATTTTGGTTTACGCGATGATCAAGGTGAAAGAAGAAGCAACAATATTACTCCTAACAATTCATGCAGAACAGGTAAAAAAATCAATCAATGAACTATCAAAAAAATTATTATGGCAAACATTAAAACAATTATTGAAGAATGGTCAGTGCCTGACCTGGAAGACGGTTCTTCCCTCAACATAAGTGTAATAGGATGCACCGAATTAGGCAATTCATCTCAGCCGGGCGTACAAGTGTGCTTTATGGGAAATATCATCAATTATGAACCATTGATAACTGCGCGTTGGGCATACCTCGCTGAAAAATCTAACGCTACAGAATACCTGCTGGAGGATAAAAGCTGGATGGTGCATGAAGATCAATATGTAAAAAATTACCTGTTGCAGGGTTCGCCGCTAAAAGTAAAAGTGGAAGTAAAAACCCGCAGTTCTAAACCTGTGATCAAAGAATATACACTTCCGTTCCATGTTTAATGACCATTAAATAATAATTAAATAAAAAACATGCCTGATCTGACAAAAATAAAAGGTGGCACTATTTCTACTTATGACATGCTCTTTGGAGATATGCCATTATCGTACTGGGCTGCAGTAGATTCCAATGAAGTGCCGTGGAATTTGTTTAAAGAAGTGAAGAAAAATATAGATAACAATGATAAGGAAAGTGTCGTTAATGTGCTCAATGAAATTATTAATATACCCATGTTGGAAACCAGCCACCAGTTACTCTTTAATGATCCTATGGCAGGCAAAATGATGTATGCAATGCTGAACCTGATGAATGAATTAATAGATAAATCAATACCGGCAAGTAAAAAACAAGAGTAATGTCAACTATTAATCTTTTCTCACAATTGAAAAAAATTAACCACCATTCAAAATAAAGGACATGCCTGACCTGACAAAAATAAAAGGTAGCACTATTTCTACTTATGACATGCTGTTTGGAGATCTGCCATTATCGTACTGGGCTTCAGTAGATTCCAATGAAGTGCCCTGGAATTTATTTAAAGAAGTAAAAAAATATATCGATAGCGATGATAAGGCTGCTGCTGTTAATACGTTGAATGAAATTATAAATATTCCTGGTCTTGAATCCCGGCAATACTTGCAGGCTTATCATTTTCTGAATGAGTTGCATGGATCTGCAAATATGGATACAAATATTTTTGGTGTGGTGTTGGAAATAAATATGCCCCAAGGGAATGATACGCTTGCAGCATATGCAGATCACTCAGCGAGGTATTATAATTATTCAGGCAAATCTATCATATGGGAGCACCCGGATAATTCTCTTGATAATTTGATTGATGGCATATTTGAGCAATCAAAGAATGTGGTAGCACAAATTGGTCCCTGGAAAAATGTAAGGCCACTTCCGCCCACAAATAATAAAGCAAGAATCAACTTTTTAGCGTCGAATGGATTGCATTTTGGAGAAGCAAGTCAGCAGGCACTTTTTAGTGATCCGATGGCTGGCAAACTGATGCATTCCATGCTCGACCTCATGACTGCATTGATAGATGTATCGAACCCTGAAAATTAAAAAGACAATTGCTTTCAAATAATCATTTCAAAAATCATTTTCCGAATAAAAATATTCAATCATCAATTAAATGAAAAAGAAACAATCCATTTTTCTTCTTATTATATTTTTTATGTGCGCGATAAATACCCAGGCTCAAAAAGTGTCCGCAGATTTTGTAAATGTACCCGGTCCGCTTTTTTTTGATAATAAATCATTTAGCCTGAGCTGGAGCTCACATCCCGCAAACAATTTTTATAAGCAGGAATACCTTGTAAAAGGTGATATCCCTGATCAATTTAAAATGATGCTGTTAACGGATGTGGTTACTGGCGGATCAGCCATAAAAGAAGTAGTGAATGCAAAGCTGGCGGAACTAAAGAAAATGAAAGAAGCAAATCCCATTGTGAATTACGAAGTGATCAGCAATGCAAAAACCGGTGAATACCTGATTGACTTTTTGTTGGCTGCCAATGATGCCAACGGCAACACGAATATCGTGGAGCGGAACGTATATCGTTATAAATCGTTTACTGATAAGTCCGGGAAAGGCGGCGTTCAGTTATTTGGTGTAAGCGAGCGCAGTTATGGCTCAGACATCAATAAATTTCTTGTCGCCTTAAAAACAAACCGGAAAGAACTGGTAAATAAAGTAGCACTATTTAAAATGCCGGAAGTAAAAATATAGCCTGATTTTTATCATTTCAAAATTGCGATATGCAGCCTTTTACTAACAAAGAACTATATATGATGAATGGTGGTGAAAAACAATATATCGGTAAAGATGGTTTTTGGGATGTATACAATGCTACTCCTGAAGAAGAGAAGGAATGGGCAAAAGAACTGGTAGAAAACGCTTTAGTAAATTTTGATTCAGAAGAAGAGGCTATTCGTTTGCACCTGGCTATTGAAAACCTTACTTATCAAAAGTACCACGACCAGGTAAGCGTGCTTGTAAACAGCATACCGGGCGCATCACCTGAAAAGCAACTTCTATTGGCTACCTCTTTGTGGGACCTGAAATGCAGCGAAAGTGATTTTGAAATAGTTGTTGCCATTCTTGAGCGCCAAAATGCGCCATGCTTTACAGCGTTTTTTGATCACCCCGGTGATTACAAACATCATTTAGGTGCCAGGTATTTTTTAATAAGGTGCCTGCAGGGAAATGATGAATATTTATTTGAGAAGGCACAAACCATCCTGAGCATTTGGGCCTGGTCTGGTTTACCTGAATTGAGAGAAAAAAGTGTAATTGACCGTTTACAATTTAATAAGCGGGAATGGCCAACCTGGAAAGCGGCCATTGTAAGATTAAAAGTAATATTGACAACAAATACTTAAAACCAAATGGGATTCTTTGATTTTTTAAAAAATAAAAATAACGTTGTGCCGCAGGCTCCGTCAATTATTTCTTCGCAGGATGAATGTGATATAAGTAAGACGGGAGTAGTTGCAGAATTACTAAAATCGCCAAGGGCTAAACGAGACGATGAATGGTACCGTTCTTTTTATGAAAATATTGCAACAGCAAGTTTTCAGAGCAGTTCACCACAGTTGTTGACCGGCCCCGATGGTTTTCCTTATTTTATTTTAAGAACGCCTGAACCTTACAAACCTTTTGAATCTTTTTGTATGAAAAATATGACAGCCGACTTTCTGCTGCATAATGGTTGGGGCGTGGTTTTTAATCCTGCAGAGGACAGATCTGCAGACTGGGTTTTTACTTATGGCGCTGTTGTGAATTATCATTTGAATAAAGAATTCTGGTGCGTAACAGCAGAGGAAGCAATCAGCAATATAGTATTTGAAAAAAATGTCGGCACTACCCAAAAGGCAGAAAAAGTGATGGTTACGCAACCTTCAGAAGAATACCTGCCCAATGCTACCCGCCGTGCCATCAAAGTATTTCTACAAACCAAGGGAATCAGGACACCAAAAATGATGATGATCACTTCGGCAGGCGAGGGGAAAGTTAGCAGGAAATTAGTACTTAATATTCATCCGGAAGATTTTCCTGTAGTGAGCAAACTTGATTTCCTGATGCAACAAGTGGGTTGGTTTTTACCTAACAATTATATACTGGTGCCACTTTCAAAGAATTCGGAACTGTCTTCGGGATTTCAGGATATGTAAAATTCCGTAAAAAAAAATTGTATAGAAGCGATTATATCCACCATAATTAAAAATGATTTCACTATCAAAAAATTAAATCAATAGCGCATTTAAAAAATTAAAATCATCATTATGAATTTCAGTGTCGTCAAAACATTTTTACCATTTTTTTTCATCTGCCAATTATCATTTATACAGTCTTCTTCTGTACCAGAATATTCATTTAATTATGCTTCTAAAAATAATATAGATCTTTCGCCAAAAGAAGTAACCATCCGGTTTTTAAAATGGTATAAAATGAACCTGGAGAAAGTGAATAAATTTCCTATATTGATTAAAGACAGTACAGATAATTATATGGTAAATACAAAGGCTTGTGGCAATTATTTGAAGATATTGAATAGCAGCAAATGTCTTTCACCAAGGTATATTGCTTATTGGCGTTCCTACCTGGAAGATAGGGCAACTGACCTTCAAAATAATCCTGTAAAGTCAGATATTCCGGAAGGATTTGACCTTGATTTTGTCCTTATTACCCAGGAGCCGGAACTCATACTGGATCACATCAGCGAGGCAAGATTTACTACTTATTCTCAGGATAAAAATTTGGCTCGAATTGGTATTAGCTGGCCGAAGAAAGCGGATATGGATTACACCATTGAACTGTCAAAAAATAAAAGTGGCTGGCAAATAGACTTTATTTCTGCTCCCAATTTTGATTAGGAAAAGAAGGCGGTTCTCAAATAGAAAATTATAGTTAATGACTCATAAAAATAGTTCCATGAAATTAAAAGATGTTGGTATGATGTTTAAAATCTGTATGTGGCCGCTGAGATTAATCTTAATCATCTTCGGAATAGTGCCTCTCTCAAGATGTAGTTCGGGCTATAGCGAAAAGGATGGGAAAGCCATGTTCAACGGCAAGGAAATTACAGACAAAAATTTTGTTGTTCTAAGTGAAGAATTTGCCAAAGATTCCGTTTTGGCTTATTACAAAGAAAGGAGTTTTGATGATGCAGATGTTCCCACATTTGAGGCCCTTGATGAGCACTATGCAAAAGATAAGAACAAAGTATATTACTGTGATGAATTCCGTGAAGGCAAGAATTATTATTTTACGAAGAGACAGGAAATCACTCAATTGGAAAATGTAATTCCTGCTTCCTTTGTTAGCCTTGGAAACGAATATGGCAGAGATGCAGAACACGCATTTTTTCGCGGAAAAAAGTTTGCTGTAAAAGACGTTGCCAGCCTCAAAAGCATTGATATCAATTTTGCAAAAGATACTATACAAGCTTATTTAAATCGCCTACCTATTAAAGAAAGCGATGGCAAAACTTTTGAAATAACGAATCGAAATTTTGCAAGAGACAGTAAGCATATTTATTACTATGCATTCGACGGCGAAACAAAATACAATATCGCTATACTTCCCTGCGATCCACAAACATTTAAAATAATAGATGACTTTTATTCGAAAGATGCCCATAAAGTTTTCTTTCTTGGCTTTACGATAAAAGATGCTGATCCGGCTACTTTTGAAGTGTTGTCATCCGGGTATTCGAAAGATAAAATTGCGGTTTATTTTAAAGAGAAAAAGATAGCAGGAGTAGATCTCTTATCGTTTGAAGTATTTAAAGAGAATGAATCTTTTAACCAGGATGTGGTTTATGCAAAAGACAAGTCAAATGTTTATGTAAATGATAAAAAAATAATTGATGCAAACGTTGCGAATTTTAAATTATTGGGTGAGAATTATGCAAGTGATGCCAGGAATGTTTTTTATAAATCCATTCCTGTAAAAGAGGCGAACCCGTTGGCCTTTAGTGTTTACCCACATGATATTGGCGATGCAGATGCAGAGGATGGGAATAATAAATTTCATGAAGGAAAAAAGGTGAAAGAATAACGCGAAAAAGTTGACTTTGATTTTTTTTTACACGAAAGTGATTTGAACATCTTAATAAATTTCTATAAATGAAACGGCTATTTTTTATACTAACAATTTGTATTGGCGGTCAACAATTATATTCCCAGGGCATTCAACACTTGTTAGTACAGCGACTCAATGATTCCTACATTGATGTGTATGTACACAATAAACATCCGGAAAAGAAAATGCCCTTGCTGATCCTTTGCCAGGGAAGCGGATACGATTCTAATACTGAAGGGTTTTTAGGCGTAGCTGCAAAATTTGAGGAGCAGGTTGCCGGACTAATGATAGAAAAGCAAGGAGTAAAATATGGCGATAAAAGCGATAGTTTATCGGTTATTTACAAAGAAAACAATACAGTATATAACAGGCTCTACGACTATTTAAGGGTGCTTCAATATTTAAAAAAATATGCGGATTGGTGGAACGGTGAAGTTTATGTTTTTGGTGGTTCTGAAGGAGGCTTATTGGCTGGAATGCTGGCATCTTTCTATCCCAATGTAAAAGGCCTGGCTATTATTTGTTATGGTGGCGGTCTTAAATTTGGTGAAGCATGGCCCATTTCCAGCAGTCTTCAAAAAAAGCTTGAAGGCGCAAATAGTGCCGCGGTATCACTCGAAGAAATGGCAGTAAAAGATACGTTGGAAAACATACGGCAGCATGCCACATTTTTACAATCTTATAGCGGTGATGATAATACGTATGCCTGGTGGGCATCTGTAATAGATTTGCGTTTGTCGAATAGCCTGGTAGATTTAGATATACCCATTTTTGTCGGGCAGGGAACAGAAGATATCATGGCACCGCCGGTATCTGCAAAAAAACTTTTACAGGTATTTCAACAAGCCGGTAAAACCAATTTGTACCTAAAAGAATATGCCGGTTATGACCATTCTTTTACGGATCTGTCAAATAAAAATCACCTCGTGGAAGTTTGTACCGAGGCAATTGGTTGGATGCTGAAACATTAATCAGGAAGATTAGGAACTGTAAGAAAAAAGGAAGGACCAAGTATGTTTCAATTGGCACGCGATCAAATGAGGTAGATAAATTTCCTGGCCCAGGATTGAAGAATATTTAATTTTTTTTATGAATTATGCAGCAATAAATAGGGCCAATTATAGGTTTAGAAACATTCGATGGATAAATACATTTGTCATTCTAACACGTTATTTAATTGCCTTTGCCTTCATTCCTTCCGGACTCAAAAAAATAGCTGGCGAACGATTTACACAAATGAGTAGGGATACGCCTATCGGTTACTTTTTTGAAGTCCTTTACCAATCAGGCATATATTGGAATTTTATTGGTTGGGCGCAGGTGATTGCTGCACTTTTATTGATGACGCAGCGCTTTGCCACACTCGGCGCTGTTTTCTTTTTCTTTATTATTTCCAATATCTGGATCATTACTATTTCATTGCATTTTTCAGGAACCTGGGTTATTACGAGTTTGATGTTACTCGCAGTGCTGATGTTGTTGATATGGGATTTTCATAAATTAAAATATATCTTCTTCCAGGATAATTTTTCGGTGAATGTGAAGTCTCCTAATTATCCTACCTACAACCGGATTTGGGTTATTACAGGTTTCATTTTATTTGTAGTAAGTATTGCAGGATTATTATTATTAGAAATACAACCACCCGGTTCGGTTTTATTGTCACGGATCTGGCTGTCAGGCATCCTGTTAATCGTTGCTGTGGCGGTTTACCTTAATAACAAACATTATAAAAAATTTTCAGCAAATGAGGTAGAAGATGCAATTGCGTATTGCTGATTTTTATACTCAGAAAGTTGCCGATGTTTAGCCAAATTCCATTGCTAAACATATTTCATAAAATAATTAATAATTTAAAACTTTCTTTGCAATGCTTTCTAAAAAAAATTATGCAATTGAAAAAATTAACCTCCACTTACCTGCTGATAATAGCTATTTTACTTTCTTTAAACTGCCATAGCCAGGATACGTTAATAACACAAATAGCCAAAAATAATTTTACACTTTTATCACCCGATAAAATGTCTTTTAGGGGTGCGGGTTGGGATACACTTTTACACCAAATACAAAAGGCAGATTTTGTGTTGATTGGCGAAGATCATTTCACCAATGAAATTCCGGCATTTTTTAAAGCCATTACCGCACAAGTGAAGTTTGACAATTTCTTCTGTGAGATTGATCCCTGGTCAGCAGAAATTATACGGGATAAAATTGCTGTACTTCCTGCAGGAAAACTGGATAATTATCTTGCCAGTTATGGCAATACTTTTTCTTTTTATTCATTAGATCCTGAGTTTCAATTGATGAAACAATTAGTTAAATCAAAAACGAAAATCTATGGTTTGGACCAAATACTTTTAGTGGCAGACAGGCTTTTGTGCAGCGAATTAAAAAAAATCACAAAGAATGCAGCAGCAAGAAAAATATATGATACAATCGAAACCAACTCAAAAGTATATTTTGATAATTTCCTGAAAGATCCTTCTAAGCCTTTTTATTTTTTGACAGACAATTTCGAAAAAAATCTTAGAAGCCTTGATGGGCTTCAATTGTCTCAAAAGGAGAAAGAAGTAATTGCCGGTTTTAAAATTAGCGTAGAGATCTACAAAGAACAAAACCATCACCTGCGTGTGCAACTAATGAAAAGCGAATTGATGAAAAATTATGCTGCCCTGGACAATACCAAAAACCTTTTCAAGTTCGGAGCTAATCATATGCCAAAAGGCGAAAGTCTATTAAAAATTTATGACATGGGCAATCTTGTCAATAACATTGCCGATAGCAAATTCAAAAAGTCATTGCATATTATGATAATTGGAAAAGGCGGCATGCAAGCCGCGCCATTCAAAGGTTTTCCTGCTACGAAGGTGGACGAAAATAGCGATGACCTTAAAGTGTTGAAACCATTCTTCACCCTGGTGACGGAAAAGCAATGGCGTTGTTTTGATATGCTTCCTTTGAGAAAGTCGCTGGAAGATAAACAGTTTAATTGTACTGATGAACTTCGAAGAATAATTAACGGTTACGACTATTTAGTAATTATTCCTGAAGTAACTCCTGCAAAATTTTCACCAGGAGAATAGCTTTGATAATTAACTTTCAATAGTTGCCCGATAGCCATAGCCCTTATTTGTAAATGAGCGTTAGTGTGACATAATAATTGCTGTATTTCCTGTTGCTTCTCTTCGTTAGGATTTAATGCTGGTCTCAACCTCATCTAATTTGTCTCCGGCGTGATATTTCTGTGCTTATTTATTTTAATAGAAAAAAATTTGTTTAGACATGATTATTTTCATGAGATATTTCGACGTAAATCCTAACTAAAACCTCTAAAGTATTTTACCGTTAAATACAGCCTCTCCGCCACACAGGTAGTTTCCTCTTCCTTACAATAAACCAGTCTTTTTACAGACAATTCTTCGGGTACTTTTAATAAAAATATAAACAACTAAATAAAAAAACAGACAATGAAAAGTATGCTAAGTATTTCAATAGCCATTTTATTAATGGCTTCGTGCAAGAAATCAAATAACGATTTACCTGTACCTCCAAAAGTGGATATCCCCAAGGTAAAAACGTTCGAAATCAGTAACACATCCGGTGTTATTAATTCTGTTACCATTGAATATGATAATGCCGGCAGGTATTCAAAAGGTGTATATAAAGATGGTCATTCGATGAAATATACCTACACTACAAATACGGTAACAGCAGAATCTTTTACCTCCGGCGGTGTGTCAGAAAGCAAAGTAACTTATGTCTTAAATGGAGATGGATTGGCTATTAAATATTATTACAATGCCTATCCTGATGTGATCACTCATTACACGTATAATTCAGCCAAAAAATTGCTTTCAGAAATTATTGAAAATAATGATGATACTACTTACAGGGTTTACCATACATACGATGCAGCCGGTAACCTTGTCGCTGATAGTACCATTAACGGAAGTATTCTTACCAAGACAAAAACAGACTATTATACTGATAAAATTTCTACGACAGAAAATCCAAATTCAGGCATAAACTATTTTGGTCTACCCAATACAAACTGTGTTAAACAATCCTCTATTAAAATAAGTTCAAGCACCTATATACACTCAGAGTTTGACGTTCCCGAGACAGACACAAAGGGAAGAATAACGAAATCAGTATATAAAAGCCAGGGCCAAACATATACCAGGTTATATACCTACTATTAATCAATAGTAAATGTTTTTACTTCTTTTGTCGCAATAAAATTCTCTTTCTACAATTCCGATCAACTACAAATAGCCCTTTACAATTGTAAGGGGTTATTTTAATTGATGGACTTGCTGTGATTTCCGCAATTTTCTTTCGCTGCTTCATTTTTGTATTCAATTTCTTTCTGCAATTCCGGTTCAATTATATCAATTTTCACTTTTAATATTGAATACGGCATCTATTTAAATGAAAACTATAATTGATTGGCGGTTTACGAAAAGGGTAAATGAAACTTTGGTGTAATTTAAATATCTCACCTTTGTTTTTCATTTATTTCAACATGTCATGCCATTTTCAGATTTGCAAATTTGGATCAATCAATTCCCGCTACTAAAAGAAATTATTGCCTTAAAACCGGTCACATGGCTTAATCCATATAAGAAAAATATGGGGGACATTAAATCTCTTCCTCTAAATATTCATGATATGGAAGATGCGCAGGATCTTATGAGAAGATTTGTGCCATTTTTAGAAAATGCTTTTCCTGAAATAGCCAAAACCCATGGCCAAATTGAATCTCCGCTCAAGGAAATTGAAAAAATGAAGGCTGGGCTGAATCAATATTATGGCTATTCAATTGCAGGTAAATTATTGTTGAAATGCGATAATGAATTACCAATCGCCGGTTCTATAAAAGCAAGAGGAGGGTTTTATGAAGTACTCCATTATGCAGAACAGTTGGCTTTGCAAAATGGCCTTTTGAAAAAGAATGATGATTATTCCATTTTCGGATCTGATCAATTCAGGAAATTTTTTAGTGAATATTCTATTGGTGTAGGATCCACAGGGAACCTCGGTTTGAGCATTGGAATTATGGGTGCAAAACTGGGTTT
>JBDTEF010000111.1:0-4421 GCA_039922615.1 Ginsengibacter sp. | reverse complement strand
TACCTACCCGGGAGTATTTAAAATGACGAAACCCACTGGAATGGGAATACCTGGAAATCCGGATTATTACAAAGGTAAAATCATCATCCTGGTAAATGAAAATACAATCAGTGTGGGAGAATTTTGTACTATGATTTTTATGAAAGCACCCAAGTCTAAATTACTTGGAACACCAACTGCAGGAGCGGATGGGAATGTTACTTATATTTCTTTTCCTGATGGTACCTTAGTGTCTGTCACCGGGTTGGGGGTTTACTTTCCTAATGGAAAGGAAACGCAAAGAGTAGGGATACAACCTGATATTATTGTGAAACAAACGCTATCAGGTTACCTGAATAAAAAAGATGAACAACTGGACAAAGCAATTGAATACCTTAGTAAATAATTTCTCACTTATTTTTATAAGGACAATCTTTCAGTCATGAAAATAAAGTCAGCTTTATTAAAATATTGGAACAATAAAAAATTCATCAAGCAAAATTTAATTGCATGGCTTTCTATTTTTTCGCTATTTACTTTGATTCAATTTTTCTTTACAGTCAATGCTGGATTTAGTTCATTCATGTATATAGCATTGGCCACATTTGTGATAATGATTATTTTTTATTTAAACTTCATTATTTGTGAGTTATTTTTTTCGAAGAAGATGCAGTATTTGGTTGCCAGCTTTTTGTTTTACGTGCTATTTATTGGATTAAATTTTCTCGAGGAATCAGCAAGGATAGATGCCAATAGACCTTCTCTTTTTTTTATTCTTTTCCTTGTATCTGTCTACTATATTTTGATTGTTTCTCTTTCTTCACTTTATTGGTCCCTGGTGACATCATCTGCAAATAAGAAAAAGAATAAGGAACTCCAGGTTGTATTGCAGCATTCAAACGATGACCTACACAGGAAAAATCTCCTGTTAGAAAACCAACTACTTTCTACAGAAATTAAATTTCTAAGAGCGCAGATCAATCCTCATTTTCTTTTTAACACTCTTAATTTTTTCTATTCTGAAATGTTGGATGCACAACCGAAAGTAGCTGATGGAATTATGGTGTTGTCGCAAATAATGAGATACTCATTGCAAGACTTTTCAAAGTCGGGTGGATTCGCAGAATTGTCTGATGAATTAGAACATGTGCAGAATGTGATCAAAATTCACCAGATGCGTTTTAGTAATAAACTCTATGTTGCGTTGGATTTGAAATGCGAAGAAGAGAATGTGCAAATTGTTCCAATGGTTTTGATTACACTTGTTGAAAATGTGTTTAAACATGGTAATTTACAGGACTCGGATTTTCCGGCTGTGATCCTTTGCAAAACTGACCCGAATAAAAAAATGATTTACTTTTCGACCTTCAATAAAAAGAAGAAAGGAATTTATTCTAATGGTAATCACGCTGGTTTAGGTATTAATAATATCAGGCATCGCCTGGAACAACTTTATCAAAATAATTTTTCGATGAAAGTGACTGATGAATTAGATTCATATAAAGTGGAACTCGAATTTCCTTTACATGAAAAGATGTTAGTTTCTCTTGTTTTATCGGCTCAAACATATCCGTTACCAAATTAAATATCATGATCAATTGTGTCATTATTGATGATGAACAGGCGGCAATAAAAGTAATTACCAATTACATGCAACATCTACCTGACTTTCATTTGTTAGCAACCACTACCAATCCTGTTGAAGGACTTCATCTCATCAACAACCAAAAAATTGACCTTGTTTTTTTGGATATCCAGATGCCCGAAATAACAGGAATTGAATTAATAAAAAACATTCATGGAAAATGCAAGATCATTATCATTTCGGCGTACAGCGAATTTGCGCTGGAAGGCTTTGAGCTGGATGTAATAGATTATTTATTAAAGCCTGTACCGCTTACCAGGTTTTTAAAAGCCACTCAAAAAGCAAGGGAAATTTTGAAAGAAAATTTGGGAAACAATAATTATGATGAATCTGGATTTATTATGGTAAAAGGAGACACCAAAGGAAAATTGATCAAAGTAGAATTGAGCGAGATAGATTACATCGAAGGCGCAGGGAACTACGTTACTTTTTATTGCGGTGCCAAGAAAATTTTATCGCTCATCAATATGAAAGATCTGGAAGAAAAATTACCACAAAAACGTTTTATAAGAATTCATAAATCTTTTATTGTATCACTTTCACAAATAGCTTCTCTGAATGGAAATGCTTTGTATTTAAAAAACCATCCAAAGGCAGAAATCGTGATTGGAAAAGTATACAAGCCTGCACTTTTAGATCAGCTAAAATTGAGGATGATTGGGTAAAAGTTTCGAAAGATCTATAGCCCATCAATTTATTAAGCAGGTGAATTTATTTTTAGTTTTCCGCTTTTACTTTATTTGCCATGTGTACCACCATATCCGAAAGTGTTTTTCCACCTTTCATATTGAAATCCAGCGTGCGAATAGGGAATGGCATTGAGATATCATTTTTCTCAAATGCCTCTTTTATATTTATTATGGCGTCATTTAAAACTTTTAAATAACTTGGCTGAGTGTCGTTTAACGACCAAATTCTTACGGTAAAATCTATGGTACTTTCACCCAAACCATCATATAAAAAAGTAGTATCTTCTTTTACAATACCTTCAATTTGTGCCAATGCTTCCAAAGCAACTCTACTGGCTTTATTCAAATCATCACCCTGCGACACGCCACCTTTTATATCAATTCTTCTTTTACCATAATTTGTATAATTTTCTATAGGATTTTGAAAAACATCCTTATTTGGTATAGTAACATATTGTCCCTGGAATGTCAGAATAGTTGTGTCACGTAGTCTTATTTCTATTACACTACCCATGTAATCCTTTAATTTTATAGTGTCGCCTACTTTAAATGGTTTCCGAAAAGAGATAAAAATGCCGGACATAAAATTAGCTGCAATATCCTGGAAAGCAAAGGCCAGCGCAAGACCTATTACTCCCGCACCTGCGAGCGCTGTGGTGATTGTACCATCCAGGTGGAGCACTTTTAGTACAATAAAAAGCACCAGGCCAATTGAGAAAATGTAAATAAAATTAACTGCCAAACCAGCTAATGTGCTGGTAGGAGAATATTTATGAATAGTCTTTTTTGAGAAATTCTTAATTAGTTTGGCAACATATATTCCCAGTATTAAGATCAGGGCACCCAGCAAAAGGTTGGGAAGCATTTTTATCAAATCCGTTAGCCATGAGTTTAATTTATTAATGATCAAATTGAAGGCCTTCTCTAAATCCATATATGTTTATTTATATCTTTAAATATAAAAGTAAAGATTTCAGAATAGAATCAGCCTCGTTTCTCTATTTTTTAGTTATTCATTATCAAGTCTTTGTTCTTAAATGATTTATTATTTCTAACATATTCGCATCAACTTTTCCTTAACTTCAGCACTAACTTCAATTTCTGGTTCATGAATAAAAAAACTATTTTCATAAGTATTTTATTTTTTTCAATACTGGCTGGCATTTCATGCTCATCATCAAAGGAACTTGCTAAAGTAAAATCAGGTACAGATGCTGTTTCCTCTACCACTTCCCGGGAATTCAGGGCTGCGTGGGTAGCTACCGTTGCGAATATCAATTGGCCAAGCAAGCCGGGACTTTCTAGTGCCCAACAGCAAAAGGAAGCGATAGATTTGTTGAATTTTTTACAGAAACATAATTTCAATGCAGTCATTTTGCAGGTACGACCACAGGCTGATGCGTTGTATGAAAGCAAATTGGAGCCATGGTCGTATTTTCTTTCCGGTACACAGGGCAAACCACCTTCTCCTTATTATGATCCACTAACTTTCTGGACTAAAGAAGCGCATGACCGCGGTTTGGAATTGCATGTGTGGCTCAATCCCTACCGTTCGCATCATATATCCGGAGGCCCGGTTACAGAAACTTCTTTGGTGAAGAAAAGACCGGAGTTGATGGTACACTTGAAAGAAGGCTACTGGTGGTTCGATCCATCTCTGCAGGAAACGCAGGATCATGGCGTAAAAGTAGTCATGGATATTGTAAAACGATATGATATTGACGGTGTTCATTTCGACGATTATTTTTATCCATATCCTTCCTATAACGGTGGTGAAGATTTTCCTGACAGTACAAGCCGGAAAGCCTATCTCGCGGCTGGTGGTACTTTGTCAGTTGGAGATTGGCGCAGGGAGAGCGTGAACAAATTTATTCACAGGCTTTACGATGAAATAAAAAAAGAAAAGAAATATGTCAAATTTGGATTAAGTCCATTTGGTATTTGGCGGCCGGGTAATCCTGCATCTATAGAAGGTTTCGATCAATATGATCAGTTGTATGCAGATGCCAAGTTATGGCTTAATGAGGGATGGATAGATTATTTTTCTCCGCAATTATATTGGCCCATCAGCCGGATAAAGCAAAGCTTTCCGGTGTTGCTGGGATGGT
>JBDTEF010000110.1:0-9216 GCA_039922615.1 Ginsengibacter sp. | reverse complement strand
TCCCGGATTAAATGAACACGACATGCATGATATTATCAAACTATCTGCAGAAAACGGTGCATCATTTTCAGCCTATACTTTTATCAGGTTAAATGGTGCTATCAAATTATTATTTCATGACTGGCTTCATAAAAATTTTCCTGACCGTGCAGACAAAGTTTGGCACATGATAGAGCAAGGGCATGATGGTAAAGTAAATGATAGCCGCTGGGGCAAGCGTATGCGGGGTGAAGGTCCTATCGCTGACATGATCAATATGCAATATAAAAAATACATACACAAATATGGATTAGATGATGAAAGATTGGGTGTGGATTGTAGTCAATTCAGAAGACCGGGTGAGCAAGGGAAATTGTTTTAATTAATAATCTTTTACATTAAATCAGCTTTCTTATTAATTTCTTAAGCCGTTTTGCTCAAAATAAATTTATTGTTTGGAATTCCCGGCAGATATGCTCATTGCGAAATATTCTGATTCATCAAAATTATTGTTCGTAAAACCTTTATTTTTACTATTAATCTAATAATCCATGCATCTAGTGATCGAAAAAGTAAAAAACTTTTTTAAAAGTTACTGTCCCGACGTAATAACAGCATTTGAACAGTTACCAAAATCAGGAGGTGACCGAATTTATTTTCGTATAACAACAGCCGATAATTCTTATATAGCAACCTATAATGAAAACATAAGTGAGAATAAAACATTTCTCTATTTATCAGCACATTTTAAAAGCATCAATGCCAACGTACCGGCCATTTTTGATGTACACCCTGATAATAAAATGTATTTACAGGAAGATTTTGGAAGTGCGTCATTGCTTAACAAACTGGAACAATTTGGAGAAAGTGAATATGTGTATGATCTATTTAAAAAAAGCCTTAAAAATCTTGCGTGGTTACAAATAAAAGGTGCAGAAAATTTCGATACTTCCTTCTGTCTTACATCCGTTGAATTTGGCAAACAGGCGATACTAAGTGACCTGTTATACTTTAAATATTATTTCCTGGACACATTAAAAATACCCTATGATAAGGAAAAATTGTTGGGCGATTTTGATGCATTAAGTAATTATCTTACGCATGTTGAACATAAATA
Source organism: Ginsengibacter sp. (assembly GCA_039922615.1). Classification (GTDB taxonomy): domain Bacteria; phylum Bacteroidota; class Bacteroidia; order Chitinophagales; family Chitinophagaceae; genus Ginsengibacter. Next base: position 8,120 of record JBDTEF010000110.1, on the reverse strand, counting down.
TTTTATGTTTCGGGATTTTCAAAGCCGCAACATCTGTGTAAAGGACAATGACGTTTATTTTATAGATTACCAGGGAGGAATGAATGGTGCATTACAATATGATGTGGCATCCATTTTATGGCAGGCAAGAGCCAATTTATCAGACAAATGGAAAACATCTTTGTTGGAATTTTACATGGAATGTGTAAATGATATTTTAGAAAAACCACTCGATAAATCCACTTTTGTAAGTCAATATAATGGTTATGTTTTAATAAGATTAATACAGGTTTTGGGGGCTTACGGTTTTCGTGGGCTATTCGAAAGAAAAGCACAGTTTCTCACAAGTATTCCCTTGGCGCTTAATAATCTAAAATGGTTTCTTGAAAACAAAAGCATGGGAATTTCTTTGCCTGCTTTCGAAAATATAATGAAGGAAATTGTAAAAGACGAAGTGATCGATCAGTTCAAACCCATACAAGCAGACGATTCTACCGATCTGGTCATCAGGATAAATAGCTTTTCATATTTAAAATCAGGCTACCCTGAAGACACCAGTTCGCATGGTGGCGGTTTTGTTTTTGATTGTCGGGGGCTTTTAAATCCAGGTCGTTTTGAAGAATATAAGTCTCTGACAGGCAGGAATAAACCGGTCATTGATTTTTTAGAACAACAAACAAAAATGCCGGAATTTTTTAATGGAATATGTAACGTAGTTGACATTACAGTAGAGACATACATTAAGCGGAATTTTTCATCCTTAACCATAAATTTTGGCTGTACGGGTGGCCAGCACAGAAGTGTCTATGCTGCAGATGCATTGGCGAGGTATTTAAGAAATAAGTACCATGTGAAAATAGAATTGAATCATTTAGAGCAGGATATCCATGAGAAAATCGGCTTCGATTCTGTTCATGAAAATGCGTAAAAAATTACGTATTTTCTGAAATTGATTTAGTAGCGTCTATAAATAATAAATAACTTTTGGAAAGTTTGAAATATTTTCAGAATTTTTATAAATCCTGTTTTCTTTGATCCCACGTTTTATAGTCAGTTCCCTGATTATTTAAGTGGTTGAGAACTTCGCGGAGCGGTTCGCATGGTTTCCATAATTCATGCATGTCATTTGCCAATTGCTGGTATATTTTAGTGCCTTCACTTTTCCAATGGATCATTTCATCAGATACCTGTTTAATCACTTTTCCGGGATTTCCTACTATTAAACTCCTTGCCGGAATTTGCTGATCTGCCTTAATAAAAGTCAGTGCGCCTACAATACACTCATCTCCTAAAGTCACGTTATCCATGATTACAGCATTCATTCCAATCAAACAATTTTCACCAATGGTAGCACCATGGATGATAGCCCCATGGCCAATGTGCGCATTTTTTTTCAATAATACGGTAACTCCAGGAAACATATGAATAGTACAATTTTCCTGCACATTACAACCTTCCTCAATAATAATTTTACCAAAATCGCCTCTGATTGCAGCACCCGGACCGATATAAACATTTTTTCCAATAATCACATTGCCAGTTACTGCAGCCTGTGGATGCACGAATGCTGTTTCATCAATTACAGGAATAAAATCCTTATACTGGTAAATCATTTTTTTTGATAAAAATAATAAAAATAAGGTAGTTGTTAATAAGCAGGCGAAATGGCAAATTTTTCCCGATTTTGAAAACGAGTCATTTACCCTTCAGCTATTTTTGGCGTTCAAAAATAAAATTAAATGATTAATAAGAATTTCGTTGCTGTAAATTATATAGATTGTAAACCTGAATACATAGCTCGTTTTGAAGAACTTTTCGGATCAAGGGCAAAGCAAATTGATACAATGCCAGGTTTTGTAGATATGCAGGTATTGCGCCCTTCAAAAGCGGGTGATGCCTATTTGATTATTAGTCATTGGGAAAATGAAGATGCATTTACAGGATGGACAAAATCTGAAACTTTTTTAGAAGGGCATAAGCGTGGATTTGCAGATATTGCACAGGCAAAGAGGGAAGGAAAAGAATCACCTATGAAAAGTGATTTTAAAACATATGAGGTAATTGCAAGATAAAAATTGAATCATGGTAAAAGTGGAAAACAGTAATAAATCTGTAAAAACCTGGATAAAGCGGATTGGCTTCTGGGGATTTTTATTCTTTTTAGTAAAGGGGTTGGCATGGCTGGCTGTTGGTTATTTTATTGTAAAATAAAGTCAATCCGGATAAAGCTTTCCATTCAGTAAAAAATTTACATGACCAGTACTGTGCCGATTGACGTAGTCAATCATATGATAGAAAAAGATCTCTTCAGCCAATGGCTGGGAATAGAAATTATTGAAATAAAAGAAGGATATAGTAAGACAAAAATGACCATCAGAAAAGAGATGATAAATGCCCTAAGTGTTGTTCACGGAGGTATTACATTTTCTTTGGCAGATAGCACATTCGCATTTGCTTGTAATAACAGGAATAATTTATCGCTGGCTCTCGACACATCAATCAATTTTTTAAAACCTGTACATGTTGGAGATGTTCTTATTGGTGAAGCCAAGGAAATTCATAATGGAAGATCTACAGGGCTTTACCAAATTACCATTTCCAACCAGGAAGAACAAATTGTTGCATTATTTAAAGGAACATGCTTTCGTACAGGGAAAAAATTAATATAAGTTTTCACGCAACGATGCAAAGAAGAAAAGACGCAAAGACGCAAAGAAAAAAAATAATAAGATATATAAGAATAAACTATTTGATTCTTACAAGGAATTAACAATATAATGAAATGCCATTTCATTAAATCTACCAGGTAATTATTACACAAAAATTAATCACCCCTGAATTCTGGTTTTCTCTTCTCAATAAATGCATTGACACCTTCCTGGAAATCATTGGTAGTAGCCGCTTTCTGTTGAAATTGATCCTCTGTATTTAATTGCTGTTCAAAGCTATTTTCCATTGATAAATTTAATGCCTGCTTTGTATATGCCAATCCTTTTGTCGGCATTTGTGCAAGCGTGTTAGCCATTTTCTCCACCTCTAATAAAAATATTTCATCAGGAAAAAAGCGAAAAATCATTCCCAGTTTTTCCGCTTCTTCTGCCTTAATTTTATCACCTAACATCATTAAAGCTGTCGCTTTCTGCATACCTATTAATCTTGGTAAAAAAAACGTACCGCCACTATCCGGGATCAACCCAATTTTACTAAATGCCTGGATAAATGAAGCCGATTCTGTCGCTAAAACAATATCACAAGATAACGCAATGTTAGCACCCGCGCCTGCAGCAACACCATTGACAGCGGCAATTACAGGCTTACTGAGGTTCCTTATTTTTCTTATAATCGGGTTATAATGTTCGCCAAGTATCTGTTTCATTGTTGGACCATTCTCACTCACTATTTCAGCAAGATCCTGACCGGCACAAAAAGCTTTGCCGTTACCTGAAATAACTACACAACGAACAGACATATTCGTTTCACATTCATCTAACTTATCCTGCATAGACAGTGCCATTTCCCTGTTGAAAGCATTGTACTTTTCAGGGCGGTTGAGGTAAATCCAGGCAACTGCGTTTTTGATTTCAAACTGAATAGATTCCATAAATTTATTTTCTGATTATTACAAATGTAAAGGAAGCATTGATGTTTCTCACATAACTATGAAGCTAATTTTTCTCTATTCCGATCCTCAAAAAATAATAAATTTTTAATGACATTTAAAATAATCAAAAGGCTCCTTGCATTCATTGCATTGATAAAGTGCTTTGCAGGAAGTGGAGCCAAACTGGCTGATCAATTTTGTATTTTTTGAATGACAAAGCGGGCATTCAACAGCGAGATTTTCTAAATAATCTGTATCAAATGTTTTTGAAACGGGCGGTGCGATTCCGTAAGATTTCAATTTCTGTTTTCCTATTTCGGTCATCCAATCCGTAGTCCAGGCAGGAGATAACTGATGTGAAATATTTATTGAACTAAATCCTTCCTTTATCAATGCCATCCTGATGTTCATCGCTATTACATCCATGGCAGGACAACCGCTGTAGGTTGGTGTGATGACGACATTTACTCCATTTTCATCAACAGAAACATCCCTGATAATACCTAAATCCACAACAGACAAAACAGGTATTTCCGGATCGTAAACCGTTTCCATTAATTCCCATATTTGTTCAGTAGTTTTCATATCAATTGATGTCAATATTTTCATTTAAAAAGTTGAATGTATAAATGTCCAATTTAAAAGTCCTGATCACTGATAGCCGGAAAATCTTTCTAAAATTCTCACTTTAATAACTTATTAAGGATTGTCAACTTTGGAAAATTGGTGACACTTTATTACAACTTAAATACCTGAATAAGCTCTCCAAAAATTATTTATGAAACGCCAGGATGATTAACCTGGGAGGAGAACAAACTTTTCGATTCAAAGAATAATTTATAATTGAGCAAATTGAAAATAACATCACCATTCGCAACCAGGAAATGCACGATGCAGGTACTGCATCTCAGCTAAAATATATCCTAAATGCTCTGTATGCGTTCCTTCTTTTCTTCCCGGATGCATCCACTCATCAGGCTTACGCATGTGAAGTGTTGCTTTATCTAAAACGCTATTTATTTTATCAGTCCAATCATTTTTTATAGCACTAACGTCCACCCCTACACTATTTTTTATTGCTTCTGTATCGTAGTTTGTTTGGTCAAACATTTCACCTGTGTAAGTCCATAAATCATCCAATGATTTTGATATCCGCTGATGGCTCTCATCTGTTCCATCGCCCAATCTTATTACCCATTCACTACTCCACTTCACATGGTAAGTCACCTCTTTCAGCGATTTTTCTGCGATGGCTGCTAACTGTTTATCAGCAGAATAAATTAATTTCTGGTATAAAAAATATTGCCAGGTACTAAAAAAGAATATTTTCAAAATGGACTTTCCCCAATCTCCATTCGGCAATTCTGTAATCACCAGGTTTTTAAATTCTCCGGCATCACGCAAATAGGCTAAATCATCTTCTGTGATAGTTCCACCATGAGTTTCGACCGCTGTAGATGCAGCATATTGATAAAAATTCCTTGCCTGACCAATCAAATCCAAAGCAATATTTGTAATGGCAATATCCTGTTCGAGTGATGGCCCGTGCCCTGTCCACTCACTTAACCGGTGCCCCATGATCAATGAACTATCGGCTAAAAACAAAGTATAATTTTCCTTATAACCTTCTATGGAAGGGAGTTTTGTAATTCTTACAGGATTTGGTTGTTCATTCATAGAATTTAATTGTTTATCTATCTTCTAACACATTTCTAAAGTGTACAATGCTCATCGCTCAACTAGCTAACTGCCTATTGCTAATTACTTATTGCTTATTGCTCATAGCTCAAAGCTTACAGCTCAAACCTATCTACATATATCTCAATTCATCCGGCAATTCATAAAAAGTAGGATGGCGATAAATTTTATCGCTGGCAGGATCAAAAAGACTTTCAGCCTCATCAGGATTGGTAGAATGTATGTATTTTGACTCAACAACCCATATGCTTACTCCTTCCATTCTTCTTGTATAAACGTCACGTGCATTTTCAATCGCCATTTGTGCATCTGCCGCATGCAGACTTCCTGCATGCTTATGATCCAGTCCCTGCTTGCTTCTGATGAAAACTTCCCAAAGTGGTTCTTTAACTGAACGCTCAATCTGTGAATTATTTTCCGTATTTCCACCCGATTGTTCATCGGGAATATCACCATAATAAAATTTTCTAAAGCCTATTTTCATATTCCTTATTTATTGTCAGAAATTTAAAAACTATTTTTTAAAATAAAGTAAATCAAGCAATACTTTCTTCGGCCTCAACTAATTCAAGCTTTTTTGCTGCATGTGCCATCGCCGCTTCCCTTACCCAGGTGCCATCTTCATGCGCCTTATTTCTCATATCAAGACGTTCTTTATTACATGGACCATTTCCTTTTACCACATTCCAAAATTCATCCCAGTTAATCTCTCCGAAATCAAAATGACCTCTTTCTTTATTCCATTTCAAATCCCGATCAGGAATGGTAATTCCCAAAATATCTGCCTGCTCCTTACAGATATCTACGAACTTCTGCCTTAACTCATCGTTGGTAAATCTTTTAATCTTCCACTTCATACTTTGGGCAGTGTGAGGAGAAGCATCATCATTAGGCCCAAACATCATCAAAGCCGGCCACCACCAACGATTCAATGCATCCTGTGCCATTTGTTTCTGTTCTTTACTTCCCCGGCAAAGAGTAAGCAAAATCTCGTAACCCTGCCGTTGATGAAAACTTTCTTCCTTACAAATACGCACCATCGCTCTTGCATATGGCCCGTATGAAGCACGGCAAAGTGGAACCTGGTTCATGATGGCTGCGCCATCTACCAGCCAACCGATCGTGCCCATGTCCGCCCAGGTAAGGGTTGGATAATTAAAAATGGATGAATATTTAGCTTTACCACTCAACAACTGGCCAATCAACTCTTCACGGGAAATATTCAATGTTTCCGCGGCACAATAGAGGTATAAGCCATGCCCAGCTTCATCCTGCACTTTTGCAATCAATGTCGCTTTCCTGCGTAATGAAGGAGCACGGGTGATCCAATTAGCTTCAGGAAGCATTCCTACAATTTCGCTATGTGCGTGCTGACTTATTTGCCTGATCAATGTTTTACGGTAACTATCAGGCATCCAGTCTTTGGGTTCTATCCTGATTTCCTGGTCTATTTTATCATCAAATATTTTCAACATTTCTTCTTGCGGCATCATGTTTTTATTTTATCAGTAAAGTTACGATTTTCTAGTAGGGGTTTATACACTTTAGGAATAAGTTAAACGAATTGATAATTCCTTCGGGGAAGTGAGTTTCTAATGAGAAATAAATTCTGGAATATATATAGCAGGTTCATGTAGACTAACCTTCTAAATATGAGTATTAAGGATTACTAATTATTGATCATAATCAACTACTACCTTCGGTGATCTTGGATGAGATTGGCAAGTCAAAATATAACCATCTCTCACCTCACTGTCCTCCAGTCCGTAATTTGCTTCCATTTCTACCTCACCTTCCAGCAATTTGGCCTTACATGAACAACATACACCACCCTTACAGGCAAAAGGAAGATCAATTCCTTGTGCCAGGCCAGCATCCAAAATGACTTTACTATTTGCTTCCAACATAAAATCATAACTACGTCCATCTACTTTTATAGTGATAGCACTTCCTTCAGGTGTTGCAGTTTCTGCAGTCTTATAAATCGGGATATTCTTTTTTGTCGGAGTTGTGAATAATTCGAAATGAACTTTTTTTGGATCGATGCTCCAGCCTTTTAAAAAATCTTTCACGGTAAAAATCATTTCTTCAGGTCCACAAATAAAAAATTCATCTACCTTATTGAAATCAATCAATTTAGACAAATGATTACATTTTTGAACATCTATTCTGCCATAATTAAAATCTGCCTCAGTATGCTCCTTGCTTAGAATATGATAAACCCTGAAGCGTTCCATGTGCTTATCCTTCAGCGCTTCAATGGCTTCTTTAAATATAATAGAAGAAGTATTTTTGTTACCATAAACCAATGTCACATTGCTTTCCAGCTCGGTAAGTAAAATGGTTTTTATGATTGACATAACAGGAGTAATCCCGCTACCGGCCGCAAAAATTAAATATTCTTTTTTATTCGACGATTTTATTTCCGTGAAAAAACTGCCGGCCGGAGGCATTACTTCCAGAATATCGCCAACTTTTAAAACCGATGTTGCAAATGTAGAAAATACACCATTTGCAACTTTTTTTACGGCTACCCTTAATTCATTTTCCAGCGGGCTTGAGCAAATAGAATATGATCGCCTGTTATCATCAAGGTGTGTCTTAATAGTGACGTTTTGACCTTGGATAAACCGAAAATCTTCCTTTAAATCCCCGGGAATGTCAAATGCAATAGATACGCAATCCGCTGTTTCCTGCCTGATATCTTTAACTCTAAGTTGATGAAAATGAAGCGCCAATGAACATATTTTTAGATGAGGTGCAAAAGTACATTCTAATTCGTGGAAAGCTTTACGAATTGTAAAAATTTATTGTTTTGTAATGAAGAAAATTATAGAACAAA
>JBDTEF010000109.1:0-6150 GCA_039922615.1 Ginsengibacter sp. | reverse complement strand
AGGTTTCACGAAATTCTTTTTGGTTTTAATCAATAAGAAATTATTAACTAATTCAATGAGAAAAACTTTTCTACTGTTTTTGCCAATATTTTTTTTGGCATGCAATCACCACATTTCGCCTGTTAAGCAAATTAGTGATCAAAATAGTTTCCCTTTAAATAAAAGTATCACTGTTTATACAACTGCCGAAAACACATCTTTTAAAATCACCGAAACAGAAAGGTTATCTTTCAAAGACTTTGGTCAGCCGGTAGAAACTCAGATTTGCATTTTTGTAGATCCTTCAAAAACTTTTCAAACTTTTTTAGGAATTGGCGGCGCCCTGACGGATGCTGCCGCAGAGACATTTTTTAAATTAAACAAAAGTAAGCAGGAAGAGTTTTTAAAGGCGTATTATGATAAGACTAACGGTATTGGTTATACGCTTGCGCGAACCAACATTGGAAGCTGTGATTTTTCCAGCGGAAGTTATACCTACATTCAGGAGGGTGATTCGCTATTAAATACTTTTGACATTTCTCATGATAAGCAATTTAAAATTCCTTTTATAAAACAAGCGATGTCAGCGGCTGGCGGAAAACTTACCCTGGTAACTACTCCCTGGAGCCCACCTGCTTTTATGAAAACAAATAATAATTTGCTTCGCGGCGGCAAATTGAAGCCGGAATATTTTAATAGCTGGGCAAAATATTATACGAAATTTATTAAAGCTTATGAATCCGAGAACATACCGGTATGGGGTATTTCAATTCAAAATGAACCTATGGCTACACAATCATGGGAGTCCTGTATTTATACGGCTGAAGATGAAAGGGATTTTTTAAAAAATTATTTAGGGCCGATGATGGCAAAATCCGGTTATGCCGATAAAAAAATAATTGGCTGGGATCATAACCGCGATTTATTATACCAAAGAGCTTCGACTTTGCTGAATGATCCTGAGGCTGCAAAATATTTATGGGGAATTGGTTTTCACTGGTATGAGACATGGGCTGGCGGTAAGCCAATGTATAATAATGTAAAATTAGTTCATGAAACATATCCTGATAAAAATTTACTCTTTACCGAAGGCTGCCCGGAAAAATTTTCTTTTGATTCCCTAAAAAACTGGAGTCTTGGAGAAAGATATGGCGAAAATATGATCAACGATTTTAATAATGGAACTGTCGGATATATTGACTGGAATATCCTCCTCGATGAAAAAGGCGGACCCAATCATGTTGGAAATTTTTGCTTTGCACCGATACATGCTAATACGAAAACAGGGGAATTAATTTATACAAATTCTTATTATTATATAGGTCATTTTTCCAAATTCATAAGTCCTGGCGCAAAGCGAATTGCCGGTTCATCCAGCAGAAGTAGTTTATTAACTACCTCTTTTCAAAATAAAGATGGAAAAATTGCCACCGTTGTTATGAATGATAGCGATAAAAAAATTAATTATTTTCTCTGGGTAAATGGAAAAGCCGCCGAGGTCAATTCGCCGGCACATTCTATTCAAACGCTGGTTTATTAGAAGAAAAAAAATAATTATTCTGATAGAGTACCAAGCAGTGAGTCATAAGCTTAATCTGCATTGAATACTATTTTTTAGATTCTAATTTGTTTTGTTTAGGAACATGAAAATGGTGAATATGGTTTATTTATCCCGCACTGTAATATGTCATGTAGAAATCAGCCGAACCTTTTGAAATTCGCAAGTAACCTGATCCCAGGGAAATTTTAATTTGTAAAAGGATAAAAAAGAAAGCCTCCCTAGAAAACATTTTGATAGTGATATAATTTCTCAAACACCTATTATCAGCGAAGGGGATACACTTTCCCGGACATTCGCAAGGCATAGGTCAGATGTGATTTTTGTGACAAGTCTCATCCGAAATTTGGCGTTGCTGCGATGAAGAAAATAGATGAAACAATACGATACAATTATAAAGGGATTAAAATACATTTGTAAGAAACAAATTGCATTTTTAATGACCGGTATAGAAATGTATTAAACTTTCAAAGGTAACTTCAACTCTAACAAAGAATTTTTATGAATAAAAAATACCTCTTACAAATCGCAACAGCATTGGCTTTTCTGCCGCTGGCATCCTGCAATAATTCATCATCGGATAATGAATCTGGTAAGGATTCAAAAATGGTGGTTGCTACAGTAAATGCTAAAGATTCAGCAATTGCAACCTTAATACCTGGTAAGAAAAATTTTCAATCGACTATTGACGGCAAGCCAACTGATTTGTATATTTTACAAAATCATAACGGCATGAAGGCAGCTATTACTAATTATGGTGGACGCCTTGTAAGCCTGGTTGTTCCTGATAAAAATGGAAAGATGACAGACGTGGTGGTTGGTTTTAAAAGTGTGCAGGATTATGAAAACTCCACCGAGCCTTATTTTGGCGCTACTATTGGACGCTACGGAAATCGCATAGGCAAAGGACAATTTTCATTAGCCGGTAAAAAATACCAACTGTCAATCAACAATGGTGTCAATACTTTGCATGGCGGCAAAAAAGGATTTCAATACCAGGTTTGGGATGCTGAGAAATTAAATGATTCTACATTACAGCTTACTTATTTATCAAAAGATATGGAAGAAGGTTTCCCGGGAAATTTGAAAGTAAAAGTGACTTATTCACTAACCGGAGATAATGGCTTCAAAGCAGCATACGAAGCCACAACAGATAAAATGACGGTGGTCAATTTAACCAATCATGCCTTTTTTAATTTAAATGGCGAAGGGAGCGGTAGCATCTTAAATCATGTAGTTCAGATATATGCTGATCGATATACGCCGATAGATTCCGGTTTTATACCGCTTGGGCCTATAGTCACCGTTAAAGGTACACCGTTCGATTTTATTAGCCCGACTACCATTGGTGCAAGAATAGACGAAAATAATAGTCAATTAAAAAATGGAAAAGGCTACGATCATAATTTTGTTTTAAACGGAACCAAAGTAAACGGCTTGAACCATGCTGCCACTGTAACAGGCGATAAGTCTGGAATAGTAATGAATATTTATACGCAGGAACCCGGACTGCAATTTTACAGCGGTAATTTTATGTTTGGAAAAAACACTTTCAGCAATGCCAGCAAAGATGATTTTAGAACAGCATTTGCTATGGAAACACAGCACTATCCTGACTCTCCAAATAATTTGTCCTATCCAACAACTATTTTAAAGCCCGGCCAGGTTTACAAAACGTACAGTGTGTATGATTTTTCAATGGCTAAATAAAAATAGAACTATTTCAAAGAGAGAAGATGATGGAATGGATATTATTTTGCTCCTGTCAACAGTTGCCCGGTATGAAATTGCTTTAGTGAATAAATGATAAAACCATTTTTTAATTAAATTTCACCTGCATTAAAAACTCAGGCTTTAAATTAGTATAAAGAAAAGAACGAATCGAAAAAGCTAAGAAAACCAATGTAGATATAAATCTTAATCATCAATATCTTTTTGCTCTTTTTTTGATAAAGTCATTTGTTTTGGGTATGCTTTATTTCCTTTTGACGCAAACCAAAGAATTCGGTTAAGAAGGTCATCATTACCGCCATCAATATGATCAAACTCTGGCAGCGCAGATTGCAACGCAAACTTTTTTGCTTTACCGGATAAAGAAGCAGCAGTCTTATTCATTTCATTTAATGGAATTTTATTCATTTCTAATGAGTATGATTTTTTAAATGGCGTCTCGGTAAAACAATCAAACATTGGTAATGCGGTAGCATCAATTACATTCATCGGCGGGAGTCCTAAAATCTGTTCTATTGTGCGAACAATACAGGTCTGATTATAATTAGTATGTATCGTGTTTTGTAAATGAGAATAAGGGCTAATCACAAAACCTGTAGTACGGAATGCAGAAACATGATCCCATCCACTTTGGGAATCATCTTCCGTAACGAATACAACAGTTGAATCCCAAAAGCGGCTCCTGGTAAGCGCTTCAATGATTCTTCCTAACGCCAGATCATTATCTGCAATCATCGCACGCGGCGTAGGAAACCCTTCGGCAGTGCCAGAAGTGTGATCATCGGGAAGCGCCAAAATCATCAGGTTAGGAAACTGACCACCCGGGTTATTTTCAGCTTCATGAAGATCTTTTATAAATACATCCGCACGTATCTGATCGGTAAACTTGTGGCTATCATAACAAGGGTAATCCAGTGACATAATTGGACGAACTCTTGAGATGGTAGCATTGTTAGTAAATTCTATTGGTTTCTTATCAAGATATGCCTGGTAAATCTTTGTCCAGTCTAAACTCCTGCTAAATTCAGGAGTACAAGCTTCTCCGTAAATTTTCACTGTCTTTCCATGATCCAACGCATTGTTCCAGATAAAACCTTGTTTTGTGTAAACGAGCGCATCGTACATTACATGCGGGTAACTGCGAAACCAGGCGCGCACATTTTTTTCAACATAGTCTGTAACAATCGCTGCATCTGTCCATGAATGTCCTTCGCCGGAAGACTTTCCTGAGGCGTAATAATTATCTAATAGCAAATATTCTCTCGCCAACTTATGTTGATTAGGCGTTACATTTTCTCCATAAACACATAAAGAATCACTTCCGTCACCTTCTTTCATATCTCCTAAAACCTGATCATAAGTTCTGTTTTCTTTAATAATATAAATAACATGTTTAAAAACAGAAGGCTCGCCAATCCTTTCTGGGACAGGCTTTGCAGCAATTCCTTTCCTTGGCAACAGGTTAGTAACTTTTGTACGAAATAGTAAGTTTGCATTTTGTACTCTTTTTGTATACGACTTTAAAAGAGCGTGATCCGGCAATGGAATAATGGATATGGTCGCTTCCTGGATGTGGCTGTTAAAACTCTTCCTGATTTTTATTCGTGGCCCTTCTCCCTCGAGATTAGCAACATACAATTTATTATCATTTATTACCAATCCTGCAGGATAAGCTTCTGTTGGAATAAATCCCTTGATTGTAGAATTTCCACTTCCTGTTTTCGAAGATTTCTCTCCTAATTTTATTACAGCAACTGCATTATCCATACCATTTGAAACGTATATTATTTTACCATTACTATCTAATGCCAACGCATTTGGCGAATCACCTATAAATTGTTTCTCTTCATCATTCAGCATTACAGAAATAGATTCTACCACCTGGTTATTAGTCGTATTAATAACAGAAATATTGTCGGAGTTTCCATTAGATACATAAATAAATTGTTTGTCATTACTTGTAATAGTTGCGTTCGGATGCAATCCCACTTCTATTTCCTGCTCTACCTTTCCGGATTTTAAATCAATCACACTTACCGTACCTGAAGAAGTAGCACCAGTTCGTGGATCAGTATATACTTTTCCATAAGGAATGCCGGAAGTTTCTTTTGATGGATCCGTAGGAACCGGACCGGCCCAATTCGTGACATACGCTTTTGAAGAAGTTAATGCAATACCAAAAGGAGCCATTCCTGTAGCGGTTGTCCAGATGATTTTTTTATCACTCAATCTTAATTTCACCAATTGATTATTTCCGTTTAGCACCACATAAAGATAGTTTTCGCCATCCTCCCTATTGATAGCCATATCGTTGGGCAAAGCCATAGGTGCAGGCGCCAGTGCTTCAAAAGAGATTGAATTATTAATGACAGCTTTCTTTCCATCCCATAAGGCTTCAAGAATAAGTGAAGCATTGGTAGAAAGATTTGCAGCACCCCAAAAAACATGAACGCCAATCTTATCTTCAAAAACTTTTATGCCGGAATAAGTACTCATTAAATTTTTGTACCGCCCATTATAATCCGAACGGAATAAAAGTTTATTTGCATTTACATCAATAAAAGCGACTCCATACCTGTCTTCTACAGCCAGTATTTTTCCGCCCGGCATCAAGGCACAATCCAGACTATGGTTTTCAAGTGCAGGATTTCCAAAACGAATTACACTTCCTGCCGGATCGATAAACCGGTTATAAGGCATCAGGATAGAACTATTATCCACTGTGAGTGTCGTATCGTCATAACTGCTATGATAGCTTTGATCCGTAGATAGGGAAGATTTAAAAATCCGGGAAGTTTTGCAGGATGTAAAAGTTAATAAATAAATAGCAATTGAACATTTTAAAATGTTTACAAAAGGTGTTTTTTTCATTATAAATAGAT
>JBDTEF010000108.1:0-10347 GCA_039922615.1 Ginsengibacter sp. | reverse complement strand
TGGAAATTCTTTAATAGTTACATTCTTATTCCCTCCTTTTTTGAGAGCTGCTCCAATTGCTTCCAGATTTTCCTTTGGAGGTACTTGCAAATCATTTCCTCCATTCAAAGCCAATACAGGACATTTTACTTTTTCTAAAAAAGAAATAGGATTGAGCCTGATAAAATAAACCATCCATGGGCTAAGTAATTGATTAGTGAGGCTTTCGGCAATTTTATCATCTGCTGCATCACCCAATTGTTGTTCGAAATAAGTTAGAACCTTATTTTTTAGAGTAGTATCATTAGGTGAAGAATCTACTATTATTTTGTACACTTCTTTAAAAATACGCTGACCTTCTTCAATTGAAGAATCAGGGATACCGCTTTCCCTTTCAATCTTATCTTTTTGCAATAATAACAGTTCACTCCCTGGCATTCCCGGGCCTGCCAGCATGACGATAAAATCAACATTTTTATTTCTGGATGCAATCATTGGTGCAATGGTGCCACCTTCGCTATGACCTATCAAACCAATTTTCTTTTTATCGATTTCTTTCCTTGATTGTAAATAGGATAACGCACTTTCTGCATCAGTGGCAAAATCAGCAGTGGTACCTGAACGAAAATCTCCTGTGGAAAGAGCAGTACCTCTATCATCATATCTTAAAACAGCAATGCCATTTCTTGTCAGGTAATCAGCAATTACCAGGAAGGGTTTGTGACCAAGAACCTCTTCATTACGGTTCTGCGCACCACTTCCTGAAATTAATATAACGGCAGGATAATTACCTTCTTTTTTAGGCAAAGTCAATGTGCCGGCTAAAGTTACATTGGCTTTCTCATTTCTAAAAGTTACATCTTCTGAATAATACGGGTAAGGTTTTACTGGTTCCTGCGGTCTTTTTAGGACGGTCGTTTCCGGCGTTCTTGATAAATTCAGCGGAATGGATAAACCATTTTGATTGAAAATTCCAGATATTATAGAATCTTTTAATTCGCCAGTGTAAACAATTTTTGCTGCCGGAATTTCTAATTTTAATGTTGGATTATTAAACGCAGTTGAAGGTACGGGGATTCCGTGTGCACCCTGATCCGGACTGTCCATTGTGGATGAAAAACCATTGGGTGTTTTCGTAATGTGGAATACAATCCTTATGCTAATTCCAGCCTGAACTTTTAGCGTACCAAACCAGTCACCATTAATATTCTGTGCAGAAGAAAATAATGGTATAGCGGCAAATGCGAATAAGATATTTATGATTTTCATGATTTTCATGATTTTTATTTTAGAAATGGGATTAAATAATAGATGATAATTTTTGAAGAAATCTCAGCCAGTATCAAAATCAGGATGAATGACCAGATCAGTTTGTTGCCTTTTATATGTAATGAAACTGAATAGGCATTATAAAGCAAAGCAACCATCCAAATAGCGCATAAAGTGTCGATAATAATTACTATCACATTTCTCAAAGTAAAAAAAACGGCAACGTCACTTAGGTCTTTTATTGGAATATCCTGGCTTAAAAAATTAACGATGGCAAGAAATAATAATGGTGCTTTTGCTAATAATGTAGTGCCCAAAATATCAATCCATCTATATTGAGATTTTGAAAATAAAACCGCAGCTATGCCGAAACCTGCTACAATCATTATCCACGATATAAAATAAAGTAAAGAATAGGCCCATACATTTTCAAATATCTTGGTGTGTAAATCCAGTACACCATCAAAGGCTGCATGACTGAATGGTGCAACCGCTAATGTAAAAAGGGCAATTGCAAACCCAATCATCAACGCCTTTGAACCCGCAACTTTTCGATATGGATTAAATAGGAAATTCATTTCTTAATTTTCTAATTTTTTAATTTTTTCAATCAGGTCATCTAAATAATTTCGAACTGTAGGGTAACTAAGTTTCATCTTTTCTGCCATTAATTTTAGGCTACCACTTGCCTGTACAAATTCCAGGATGAAACTCTGATCTTCATAAGACAACAACGTAAGTTTTGGTAAGGGAAAATCTCCGATTACTTTTGTTTCACAATTTTTACAAATCAAGGCTTCTACATCAAGATTATGTGAGCAACTGGGACAGTATAATGGTAATTGTTTCTTCATTTGAAAAACAAAGATAGAAATATATTTTTAATATTATTAAATGGATAGTGCATTTTATTTAAAGTGAGATAAATAATATTTAATAATTCAGAAAGATGCTTACGAAATTTATTTAAAATTTTTTTTCATTTAAAAAATTAGAAGGTGATTTCTTTTCCTTCCTGAATCATCTGTTACTTTTGCTAAAACCAAAGCGATTATATGCAGCTTCCTATATTTTTTGAGAAAGTCATTCCTGAAAATGATTCATTAATATTGAGTGAAGAAAGTTCCCGGCACATTTCCCAGGTGCTGCGTATGAAAGAGAATGAATTAATACAACTCACAAACGGAGTTGGAAGTTTGATCACGGCTAAAATAAGTAAGCCACATAAAAATCATACAGAAGTAATAGTGGTAAAGAGAACAGAAATGCGTCCTTTAAAGAGGGAGGTAATAATTGCCATTTCTTTTATTAAAAATGCCGGGCGCTTCGAATGGTTTTTGGAAAAAGCAACAGAGATAGGTGTCACACAAATAATCCCTATCCTGTGCAAGCGAACAGAGAAATCTCATTTCAGAGCGGATCGGATGAATACGATCTTAATCAGTGCTATGCTGCAAAGCAGGCAAGTATGGTTGCCTCACTTAAAACCTGCTATTAAATTCCATGAGTTAATTGACTCCGCAGCTTTTGCACAAGGTTACATTGCGCATTGCCTTGAAACAGATAAGAAAGATTTAAGTGATTTTTCATCAGCATCATCTGATTCAAGCATTATATTGATAGGGCCTGAAGGAGATTTTACAATCGAGGAGATAGACTACGCCATTTCAAATAAATATACACCCGTCACGCTGGGGGAGACTCGTTTAAGAACAGAAACCGCAGGCCTTGTGGCTGCGGTTCTGTTAACTAATATGAAATAAGGAATTGGTCTATTCAGCTTCTGGCTCTGTCACAGCAAGACGGAAACCATTACCATGAATATTTACAATTTCAAGATTGGGATCGCCCTTTAAATATTTGCGTAATTTGGCGATATATACATCCATACTTCTGCCATTAAAATAAGTATCGCTACCCCAAATCTTTTTAAGCGCTGTCTCCCTAGGTAAAAGGTCGTTTTTATACTCACTCAACATTTTTAAAAGTTCATTTTCTTTCGGAGATAAGGTCTGCACATCTTTGCCTAAAATAAGCTGGCGAAGGCGTGGATTAAAATGATAATTTCCAAGATCAAATTCAGCGTTGGCTTCCTCACGATGTAATTCCTCATTTCGTTTCAGGATTGCCTTGATCTTGTGTAACAATACATCACTGTCAAATGGTTTGGTGATGTAATCATCTGCACCCAATTTATAACCTTTGATTATATCGTCTTTCATTGTCTTTGCGGAAAGAAAGAATAACGGCATATCAGGATCTACATTTCTAATTTCTTCTGCGACTGTAAATCCATCCATATTTGGCATCATTACATCAAGCAAACACAGGTCGAATTTTTCCCTTTGGAATGCAGCAAGTCCAAGCCTGCCGTCTCTTTCAAGCACTACATCATAATCATTCAATTCCAGGTAGTTTTTCAATACCATGCCGAGGTTAGGATCGTCCTCGCAAATCAGGATTTTAGGTTTTTTATTTTCCATTTCTTTTATTGTGATTTTAATTAAAGATATTCACTTTTTATACAAACCTATTTACATATTTAATGCCATAAGTTCATACATGTTAAATATAAAAACAAAAAAGTTAAAACAATCATAGTTTTTAATATAACTCCAACTTTAAAAGCAACATATTTATAATGATATAGGCCAGATTGAAAAAAACATTCTGGATCAAACTGTTGTTTAAATAACAGAGTAAGTATTTTAGAAGTTAATATTAACTTTTAATTATTTATCCGCTATGAATTTCATTGAGATGGAATTGACACAATGACGTGTATTCTTTTTGGTGAAACCTTCGCCTAAAAATACGTGTCCCAAATGAGCTCCACAATTTGCACAATCAATTTCCGTACGCATACCATCAGCATCGGGAGTACGGGTAACAGCTCCTGGTATTTCATCGTCAAAACTAGGCCAGCCACATTCAGATTCGAATTTTGCTTCTGAGCGATATAGCGGGGCGTTACAACGCTTGCACACATAAGTTCCTTTTGCAGTATTATTTAATAAAGTACCACTTCCTGGTCTTTCCGTTCCTTTATTTACAATCACGTTCGTTTCTTCCGCCGTGAGTGGATTCCAATTAGCCATAATATTATTTGATTTTTTAATTGCTGATTGATTTATATTTTTATTCGTTTTTTGTGCGCATGCAGTAAAGCTTATTGCTAAAAACAGGAGGCACATTAATTGGGAGATTTTATTTCTTTTCATAATACCTGAAATTACGAAATACCCCGCACATAGGTTTGAACATGAGCATAATTTTAACCCAAATTGTGTTAAAAAACCCCACCATGTAATTAAAAGAAATTTCGGTTTTATGGATTCCGGGAGAACAAAATTTTTTTCTATATAAGCAACCTTTTTTAAAAAATTTCTTGCCAGCAATTAACAGACTTCACATAACAAAAAAAGGACAAACCAAAATAAATTGATTTGTCCTTTTAAGTCGGGGCGGCAAGATTCGAACTTGCGACCTCCACATCCCAAATGTGGCGCGATAACCGGGCTACGCTACGCCCCGAAAATTATTTTCTCCCGGTCTTTACTTTTATTCAGCGGAGAGAGTGGGATTCGAACCCACGGTACAGTTTGACCCGTACGACGATTTAGCAAACCGTTCCTTTCGGCCACTCAGGCATCTCTCCTAAGCCTTTTCCCTACTCCTTCTTCTACTCTCCGTTATTTCGTTAAGGGTTGCAAATGTATGAATTAAATTGAAAAATCAAAATAAAATTTTGATTAGTTTCGGATAAAAAAAAGAACTCTTTTTAAATAGTAGATTGTCAGGTAAAGAAACCAACAATTTCTATTAAAATTTTTTTGACCAATGCTGCTTTTACATGGCTGCCAGTTGAACTTTTTGTTGCAGCTCAATTACATTCTCCTTAAATAAAGTATCAGTATCCATCAGGTCTTTCACTGTTTGGCAACTATGAATAACAGTTGTGTGATCCCTGCCACCAAAATGCTGACCAATCGTCTTGAGAGAATTTTTTGTAAATGATTTTGCCAGGAACATAGATATCTGTCTTGCCTGCACAATTTCACGCTTGCGCGTTTTTTGCAACAGCTTTTCATAAGGCACATCAAAGTAAGAACATACCATTTTCTGGATGGTATCAATGGTGATTTCTTTCGAAGATGATTTTATGAAATTTCTCAAAACTTTTTTTGCTAACTCTAAATCTATTTCCCTTTTGTTGAGCGAAGATTGTGCCAACAGGGAAATCAGTGCTCCTTCTAATTCACGAATATTATTTTGAATGTTGTAAGCTACATATTTCACCACTTCCTTTGGCATTTCCAGGCCATCATTCTTCATCTTTTGTTCCAGTATCTCAATCTTCGTTTCATAGTCAGGGATCTGCAGATCTGCACTTAGCCCCCAGCGAAAACGACTCAATAATCTTTCCTGAACTCCTTCTAAATCCCTCGGAGGCTTATCAGTTGTGAGTATCAGTTGCTTACCGCTTTGGTGCAGGTGATTAAATATCGCAAAAAATGCGTCCTGGGATTTTTCTGCACGACTAAAGAATTGCACATCATCAATGATTAATACATCGATCAATTGATAAAAATGGATAAAATCGTTGATGGCATTATTACGACCGTGGTCTACAAACTGGTTGATAAATTTTTCCGAACTCACATATAATACCAATTTATTCTGATGCAATCTTTTTACCTCATTTCCAATCGCCTGGGCGAGGTGCGTTTTACCCAAGCCAACACCACCATATATTACCAAAGGATTAAATGAAGTAGATCCCGGCTTTTCTGCAACCGTTTTTCCCGCTCTTCTTGCTACCCTGTTACAAGACCCTTCTATATAAGAATCGAATACATAAGCAGGATTGAGCTGGGGATCAATCTGCATCTTTTTAAGACCCGGAATTACAAAAGGATTCTTCACCGGGTTATTAATAACAAGCGGAAAATCCATCTCATTATTTGAATACGATTTATACCCGTGCCCCGGTACATCCATTGTTACCGGTTTATTGCGGCTATTACCGCTATCAACCATTATTCTATATTCCAATCTTGCTTCTTTACCCAATTCTCTTTTCAAAGTCTTGGCAAGAAGGTTTACATAATGCTCTTCAATGTATTCGTAAAAAAATTGACTGGGCACCTGTATCGTCAACACCTTATCCTTTAATTGAACAGGACGAATCGGTTCAAACCAGGTTTTGTAATGCTGCCACTCAACTATATCTTTTATAATAGTGAGACAATTACTCCAAACTGTTTCGAAAGCATTATCCATTATTGATCGTAAGCCGTTTTAATTAATTTTAAGATAATTTGTTGATGCCAACCTGAATAATTCCGATCTAAAAAATAAGAATGATTTCATTCAGTATGGCAGCGAATATCAAAAGAAATTGTTGAAAAAAAAATTTTTTATTATTTGTTTATCCGGTTGAAAAGACAGTATAAAATTTAAAGAAATTACACAAATTTTTTACGTAAAATATGTAATGCATATCCCAATTACGTTACACCGGTTTTCTGAAATTTTATAAGAAAATCGCCGGAAAAATATCTCATTGATTTTCAGTATAAAGATAAAAACAAGAACGATTCTAAAATGTGGAAAAGAATTTTTGGCATTGGTAATTATCTATTTTTTATAAAATGCAACTACCTTTAAAAAAAAATAAAGAAATGAGTGTATCAACAGAGAACAAGGCTTATGATTTAAGCGGTAAATTAATTGAAAAATATGACGCGGTGCAGCGGGGAACTTTTACTACAAGAGAATTTGTGGTAGAAAAAACGAGTGATTTTAATGGTAAAATCATTTATAACTATATTAAATTTCAGAGCACACAAACAAGGGTTAATATTATTGATGAAGCGAACATTGGTGATGAAATAAAAGTTCATTTTAATATTCGTGGAAATAAGTGGGAGAAAGAAGGTCGCGTTTCTTACTTTACAAACCTTGAAGCATGGCGCATTGAAAAAGCACTTTCTCAAAGTACAAAAATGCCAAATGTAAATACTGATGAAATGGAACCAATGGATAATTTCACCAGTAGTGAGAGTAATGATGATTTACCATTTTAATAAATGGTAAATCGCGGGAGCAAGAGTAAAAGCTAAAAACGATTCTGCCAGGTAAAGTTTTTCGGGAAAAATACCCGACACAAATAATGCAACTTAAAATCCAACTTAAAATGCTTCCTCTGGAAGCTACTCAAAACCAGTTAATCCTGGAACATATTGCAGAAGAAACCGGTGAGAATATTTCCAAAATTACGGGGTTTCATATTCTAAAAAAATCATTGGATGCCCGAAGTAAAACGGTTTGGGCAAACCTGTCCGTGAATGCTTTTATCAGTGAGCCATTCCAGGAAAGAGATACTTTTAATTTCCAATTTAATGATGTCAGCAACTCGCCGAAAAGGGTCATTATTATTGGTGGCGGACCGGCAGGAATATTTGCAGCATTGCAACTGATCGAATCAGGGATAAAACCAATTATTTTAGAGAGAGGTAAAGAAGTGCGTTCGCGCAGGCGTGATCTTGCCATTCTGAATAAAGAAGGAATTGTAAATCCTGAAAGTAATTACTGCTTTGGTGAAGGTGGTGCAGGCACCTATAGTGATGGCAAATTATACACACGTAGCGGCAAGCGTGGAAATATAGATCGCATTTTAAACTTATTTGTACATTTTGGTGCAGATGAAAATATCTTGTATGAAGCGCATCCCCACATAGGTACCAACAAACTTCCTCATATTATAACAGCCATGCGTATCCGAATTGAAGAATGCGGAGGCGAATTTCATTTCGATAAAAAAGTGATTGATCTCAATATTGAAAAAGATGTCATCAAATCAGTACTCACATCAGACGGAGATTCATTTGCAGGAGAAGCTGTGATATTGGCTACAGGCCATTCTGCAAGAGATATTTTTGCTTTGTTGCACCATAAAAATATTGAAATTATTGCCAAAGGATTTGCCCTTGGTGTAAGAATCGAGCATCCCCAACAAATAATTAATAATATACAATACGGAAAAAGTACGTTGATAGATTCCCCGGAATCTATGGAAGAAAATGGATTGCCTCCTGCATCGTATAGCCTTGTAGAACAGGTAAATGGTCGGGGGGTGTTTTCTTTTTGTATGTGCCCCGGTGGCATTATAGCTCCGGCAGCTACAGCAGAAAACGAATTGGTGGTAAATGGCTGGAGCCCTTCGAAAAGGAACAATCCTTATGCGAATAGCGGATTGGTAGTTCAGGTAGAAACACAAGATGTGATGGAATACTATTCTACATTTCAAAAAGAAAAACGCGATCTCTCATCACCATTATTTATGATGGATTTCCAGAGAGAAATAGAACAAAAAGCCTTTGTATCAGGTGGTGGAAAAATGGTGGCACCGGCACAAAGAATGGTCGATTTTACACAAAATAAATTGTCTTCCTCGCTGCCTAAATGTTCTTATATCCCAGGTATAAATTCTGTAGAATTAAATGCTGTACTTCCGGCATTTATCCATGATCGTCTGCAAAAAGGTCTGAAAGCTTTTGCGAAAAAGATGCCTGCAAGAAATGGTTCAACCGGATATTTTACCAATGAAGCAGTGTTAGTAGGTGTAGAAAGTCGTACGTCATCTCCTGTTCGAATTCCACGTGATCCGGAATTCTTACACCACCCACAAATTAAAAATCTTTTTCCTTGCGGTGAAGGCGCAGGGTTTGCCGGCGGTATTGTAAGTGCTGCAATTGATGGACAAAAAGTGGCAATAGCCTGTTATTCCTCAAAATAAATATTGGATCGATAATAATTTGATTTTCATTTGCACATTGTTTATTTTAGAACCGTGTAAAATTTATTTTCTTACTTAAAACCAGACAATGCCTCTTTTAGAACTACAGGAAATCAAAAAATATTACGCGACACAAAAAGCCGTAGATGACGTCAGCTTTTCCATTCCGGAAGGTAGCATATTTGGCTTGTTAGGTCCCAATGGAGCAGGAAAAACAACATTATTGAGAATGGTTACAGGGATATTTTATCCCGATAGTGGAAATATTATTTTTGATGGAAGAAAATTTGATCCAATAAAGGACATTTCCAAAATAGGTTATATGCCCGAAGAACGTGGCCTATACAAAAAAATGAAAATTGGTGAACAAGCGTTATATCTTGCCCAGCTAAAAGGTTTAAGTAAATCCGAGGCTATAAAAAGAATAAAAGAATGGTTTGTGAAATTTGAAATGGAAAGCTGGTGGAATAAGAAAGTGGATGACCTAAGCAAAGGAATGAGTCAAAAATTTCAATTTGTTACTACGGTTCTGCATGAACCGAAACTATTGATACTGGATGAGCCTTTTAGTGGATTAGATCCCGTAAATGCAAACCTGATAAAAGAAGAGATCTTTAACCTTGGCAAAAAAGGTACAACGATCATTTTCAGCACGCATCAGATGGAGCAGGTAGAGGAGATCTGTGACCGAATTGTACTAATGAATAAAGGAAGAAAAATTTTAGATGGAAACCTTAGCGAGATTAAAGATGATTTTAAAGAACACATTTTCAAGGTTGGTTTTGAAAATCTCCCACCGGTATTTGAAAATAATTCTTTCCAAATAATTGAATCAAAAGAAAAATCACTTGTTGTAAAAATAAATCCTGGTGTAACACCTGCGATGGTATTGCAGGAATTTATCAATCACCAGTCAAGCATCAATTCATTCAATGAAATACTGCCATCATTAAATGAAATATTTATTCGCCAGGTAGAGGGAACACGCAATGCAAGGGAGTTCCAGGCAGTTTCCTAAATAAATTTCCAAAAAACTTTAATTGATTTCGTTCCATAAACATTTCAGAAAAATACTAAATAAAATTCATGAATAAGACTTGGCTAATTATAAAAAGAGAGTATCTGACGAGGGTAAGAAACAGGTCCTTCATTCTTTCCACTATTTTGCTACCCCTTGTATTTTTAGGGTTCATTTTTGCTGCCGGCTATTTTTCCATGCAATCCGGTGAGCAACAAAAAATAGCTGTTGTAGACAACAACGGTATTTTTAAAAATAGTTTCAAAAGTGATCAATCCAT
>JBDTEF010000107.1:0-19393 GCA_039922615.1 Ginsengibacter sp. | reverse complement strand
ACCAGCCATATAATGAAAGACTTGATTTCATAATATGGCTGGTATTTTTTTTATTTGGAAGAAATAAAATTATTTCTTTTACGAGATATAACGATTTAGCCCATCTTCATATTTCTTTTAAGAATTCAGCCCAGGTTTTCCACCATAACATCCATATATGGTTGGCCTATGTTGAAAGACGAATTTTAAATTGCGCGATACATTAAGCTATTACTACTGGTTCACTTTTGAAATTTTCAGCACATTCGTAGGCAAGTGCAAATTAATCGGCGTACTGCCGGTATTCACAACTACATCACCATTTTTTAGAAATCCTCTTTCCCTGAGAATCCTTATCTGGTCAGAAAAAATTTCATCAAGGCTTTCTTCTTCATCATAAAAAAGTGCACGTACTCCCCAACTTAAACTCAACTGGTTGATCAGTGATCGCTCTTTACTAAAAACATATAAAAGTGATTTTGGCCTGTAACTACTTAGCATAAAACCGGTATAACCACTCGCTGTCATACCGATGATGGCATCTGCTTTTACATCTGCAGCGAGTTTGCATGCACTGTAACAAAGAGCATCACTTAATAGCGATGGAGAATGCGGCTGTGGAGTCAAAATATCATCGCGGTTGTAATCATAGGCTGATTTCTCTATCTCCATGATGATTCTGCTCATCGTTTCTATCACAAGGGTAGGATATAGGCCAGCGGCAGTTTCCCCGCTAAGCATCAATGCATCGGCACCTTCCAAAACGGCATTCGCCACGTCCGTAATTTCACTTCTGTTTGGCTTTATGCGTGTCATCATACTTTCCATCATTTGCGTGGCTACTATCACAGGCTTCGCCCTGTGCATGCATTTGCGAATAATTTCTTTTTGAATTAAAGGCACTTTTTCTACAGGCAATTCCACGCCCAAGTCACCACGCGCTATCATAATTGCATCACTCTCGATAATGATATCACGGATATTGGCTACCGCCTCTGGCTTTTCTATTTTGGCGATTACTTTTATTTTACTATTTCGGGATTTAAGAATATCCTTTAAGCCGGTAATGTCCTGCACTTGTCTTACAAATGAAAGTGCTACCCAGTCAACATCCTGGTCAATAATGAAGTCTAAATCTTCGAGGTCTTTTTCTGTAAGTGCGGGCAATGAAATTTTGGTATCAGGAAGGTTCAATCCTTTTTTAGAAGATAAAATTCCGCCAATGATTACCTCTACTTCCACATTATTATTAGGAAGCACCTGCTTTACTTTTACTTCTAATTTGCCATCATCGATCATGATCAGGTTTCCTGGTACTACGTCATTATGAAGACCAGTATAACTAACATAAATATGCTCTTTTGTACCTATGCATTTCGTATTGGTGAAGGTGAGTATTTCACCCGGAATAATTTCTAAGGCGTTGTTTTCAATTTCCCCAACTCTCAATTTTGGGCCCTGCAAATCTGCAAGAATGGAAATATTAAAAGGTAACAATTGATTTATTTTCCGGATGTTACTAATTGCCTGGGCTTTATTCTCATGGGTACCGTGAGAGAAATTCAGCCTGAAAACATTTACCCCTGCTTTTACCAGTTCTACCATGGCATCATAGGTATCGCAGGAGGGCCCTACCGTTGCAACTATTTTTGTTCTTTTTATCGAATGTTCCATTCCTGCTTTTTTGTCCATATCCTGGTGCAGGTATTTGCTAATATTTTTTGTCATTAATATTGATTATGATTTTTTATAACTAATTTATTTGATAAGAAAATTGCCACCAATCAGGAGGAAAGAATTTTTACAATTTTCATCCATTCTTTATTGATCGTCTTTTTCTTGACTGCCTGGTCGAGGGGAATGTAATGCATTTTATTGTTAACGATTCCAACGAATACATTAAACCTGTTTTCTCTAAGACATTGTACTGCTGCGTATCCCATACGACTTGCAATCAACCGATCAAGGCAGGTGGGCGATCCTCCGCGTTGGATATGACCGAGTATGCACACGCGCAATTCCTGGTCGGGAATACGTTCTTTTATAATTCTTGATAATTCATTGGCACCAAATTTTTCTCCTTCTGCCACGATGATGATGTTAACGAGTTTTTTTCTTCGATTTTTTTCTATGAGTGTATCAATCACATCATTAATGTCAGTTGTTCTTTCTGGAATCAGGATACTTTCTGCGCCGGTTGCAATTCCACTATGGAGGGCAATATATCCCGAGTCGCGGCCCATCACTTCTACGATAAAAAGTCTGTCATGAGCATCTGCAGTGTCTCTTACTTTATCGATGGCTTCCACAGCGGTATTTACTGCCGTATCAAACCCGATAGTAAAATCGGTACCTGCTATATCTTTGTCGATAGTTCCCGGCAGGCCAATGCAAGGGATATCAAATTGCTGGCTAAAAGCCTGTGCGCCCCTGAATGATCCATCGCCACCGATTATCACCAATGCATCTATGCCAAATTTTTGGAGATTGTCGTAAGCCAATTGCCGGCCTTCCGGTGTTAAAAATTCATTGCATCGGGCAGTCTTTAAAATAGTGCCGCCGCGCTGTATAATGTTGGCAACACTTTTACTTTCCATTTTAAAAATATCTCCTTCCACCAAACCCGTATACCCCCTGACAATACCGTACACTTCCATTCCATAATAAATGCCCGTACGAACAACTGCCCTGATGGCTGCATTCATGCCTGGCGCATCACCACCGGAGGTGAGCACGCCAATTCTCTTGATCTTCTTTTCCAATTATATTTATGATTATGATAGGTTATTTCTGAATTCAGTTCCTGGCAAAAATAACTATATTTCTAGGTTCCCGTGGATTTCATCTTTAGATTCTTACATCATAGCAAATTCCGCCGGGTACTTCCAGGTAAAACTTTTGAAATTTTTATTTGAAACCTGACAAATTTCTGCAAAGTTTTCCCAATTTTTTTTACTGTTGATTAATCACCATCCTAACTATTTAAATGTCAGGGTTCTTTTTCTGTAAACTTTTGGAAATTTCAATTCAGACTTTAAAATGCCTGGAAGATTTTAAAACTTTTCAAAAGTTGATCAATTCCATCATGATCCCTTAAAAAGATAAAATACAATTTGTTCAAATCTTTTGAAAAGATTGTTTCAGATTTAAAGCAACGGAAAAAATTGTCAATCAATTAGAAGCTATAAATTCTTTTCTTAATTGTAACAATAAAAAGAAGCCTGGTTTATTTAAAGACTCCGGGGAAGTTTATCCCGGGTTTTCATGTATTACTTCTTCAATCCATTTACTGAATAAATCATAATTTTATCCCTTTGTAAAAATGTCCCTGATTGAGAGCACAAAGATTATCCCTTATTATCCTGTGTTTGTTATTCGTTGCGAAGGGATTTTCCCAGGATCAACCAAAATCTCTTTCTAATCTTAGGGTAAAAAAAATTTCAACCAAAAATAATCCGGCCATCATAGATGCCAATAGCATAATACCAAATACGGTAATAATTAGCGGAATCGCACAAAATAAATATGAGGTAAATTATGTGAACGCGACAATCACCTGGAAAAGCCGGGAACTCCCCGATTCTGTATTGGTGACTTACCGTGTTTTTCCTTTTAAATTAAATGCTGTAACAAGACATTTAAATTATGACAGCATCCGCTATAATTTTACAACCCAAAAACCATTTGTAATAAAAGGTGGCGAACTCTCTTCAAAGGTGATTGATTTTGGAAACATTGATTACAACGGAAGTCTTGGGCGCGGAATTACCTTTGGGAATAACCAGGATGCAGTCGTTAATTCTGTTCTAAACCTCCAGCTTTCTGGCTATATTGGCGATAGC
Source organism: Ginsengibacter sp. (assembly GCA_039922615.1). Taxonomy (GTDB): domain Bacteria; phylum Bacteroidota; class Bacteroidia; order Chitinophagales; family Chitinophagaceae; genus Ginsengibacter. The sequence continues at coordinate 15,572 of JBDTEF010000107.1, read as the reverse complement.
GTACAACTCACTGCGGCCATCAGTGATAATAATATTCCCATTCAGCCACAAGGAAATACCCAGGATATCAGGGATTTTGACCGCATTTTTTTACAGGCAAAAAAGAAGGGTTGGCAAGCGAATTTTGGCGACATAGACATCAGGCAAAGTCAAAATTATTTTCTCAGATTCTATAAGAGATTACAAGGAGCTTCTTTTCAAACAGATAATAAAATCGGCAAGGATATCACGAATTCTTTATTGGCGAGTGGCGCAGTTGCCAAAGGAAAATTTACCAGGAATATAATAGCTCCACTGGAAGGAAACCAGGGGCCATACAAATTATATGGCGCCAACAATGAATTTTATTTTGCTGTGCTTGCCGGCACGGAAAAAGTATATATCAACGGTCAACTATTGACAAGAGGAGAAGACCAGGATTACATTATCGACTATAATACAGCAGAGATCACTTTTACTGTAAAGCGACTAATTACCAAAAATAGCAGGATACAGGTTGAGTTTGAATACTCTGACCGAAACTTCCTCAGTTCTATGATTTATTTGAATGATGAAATCAATTTTAAAAAACTGAAAGTAAGTGTGGCAGCCTATTCCAATGTAGATGCTAAGAATTCGTCTATTAATCAAACACTTTCTTCTGAGCAGAAGCAATTCTTATCTGAAATAGGGAATAATATTCAAAATGCGAAATACCCCAATGCCCAAATAGACACTTTTTCAGTCAATAAAATTTTATATAAAAAAGTCGATTCGGTTTACAATGGTGCGCGTGATTCTGTATATATTTATTCCACTAACAAGGATGATACTTTATACAATTTATCATTTACCAATGTAGGCCCGGGGAATGGAAATTATATGCCTGTGAATGGTGATGCAAACGGAAGGGTCTTTCAATACCTGCAACCGATAAATGGCACAAAACAAGGGCAGTGGGATCCGGTAATTCTCCTGATCACTCCTAAAAAACAACAGATAATTACTTTAGCAGCGCAATATTTACTTACCAAAAATTCTTCGATAAGAGGCGAATTGGCAATGAGTGATTATGATATCAATACCTTCTCTTCAAAAGATAAAGGGAATGACAAAGGAATAGCCGCTAAAGTACAATATGGTTTAAAAGAAAATGTATTTCAACATTTTAAAAAGGGGATTTCATTCCAGACTGATATCAATTATGAGTATGTCCAGGATAATTTTAAGCCATTGGAGGTATTGAGAAATGTAGAATTTAATCGTGATTGGGGGCTACCGTTTTTTGCAAAGCCTGCCACGGAAAATTTACTACAGTCTTCCTTTACATTGACGGATGAGAAAAATAATTTGATCAGGTATCAATTTGCCAATTACAATCGCAGCGATGATTACAATGGAATCCGTAATTCCTTGGAAAATGTGATGACATTAAAAGGATGGAATTTCAACAATAAAATTTTTATTACTTCCATTAACGGCGGAATGCAAAAAGGTAATTTTATTCGCCCATCTGTAGATATCAATCGAATTTTTCCGGGCCTAAAGAATATTAGAATTGGCGGCGGTTATCTTGCTGAAACAAATAGACAATTTAATAAACAAGCGGATACTTTGATGCCGGTAAGTTCCGGCCTGGTATCCTGGCAACTTTATTTGAAGTCAGACGAATCAAAACCAAATAGGTGGGGCGTTAATTTCTTTACGCGGGAAAATAAACTTCCCTTTCAAAAAAAATTATTGACTACAGGCAAGAGTAATAATATTAATGCAATTGTTGAATTATTAAAAAATGAAAAACATCAATTTAAATTAAGTACAACTTATAGAGTGCTAAACACGATTGATCCTGTCTTTTCAAAAAACCAGGTTGACAAAACGCTGTTGGGCAGGGCTGAATATGCCGTGAATGAATGGAAGGGATTCGTTGCTGGCAGTGTGTTATATGAGGTAGGAGCAGGTCAGGAACCCAAACGGGAATACACTTATGTGGAAGTGCCTGCGGGGCAGGGATATTATACCTGGATAGATTATAATAAAGATGGCATTCCCCAGCTAAATGAATTTGAAATAGCCATTTACCAGGATCAAAAAAAATGGATACGCGTATTTACACCCACGAATGAGTTTGTGAAATCCAATTATGTTCAGTTTAATTACAGCCTTAATCTAAACCCGTCCTCCATTATCTCAAGAAGTACTTCATCGCGTACATTGAAATTTATTTCCAGGATAAGCTCTTCATCAACGCTACAAATCAACAAAAAAAATCTTTCTGCCGGTGTGTTCGAATTAAGTCCTTTCAGCAAAAAAATAAATGATACGTCTTTAATTACCTTATACTCCTTTTTGTCTAACACCATTTATTTTAATAGAAGGAGTTCGGTATGGGGTATAGATCTTACACACCGGCTTAGTACAATTAAATCATTGTTGAATTACGGTTTTGAAACGAATACGAGGAGAGATGTTACTTTAAAAGGAAGATGGAATGTAAGTAAATCGATTGGAACCACTTTGACCAATAAGTACATTAAAAATCAATTGCAGACACCTGCTTTTGCAAACAGGAATTACCTCGTAGATGGTATTTCTTTTGAGCCTGCAGTCAGTTATATTTATAAAAGTGATTTTAGGGTAAGTCTTATATATACATATGACAATAAGAAAAATAAATCAGGGTCCGGAGAGTCTGCGCTGAATAACATTCTTACTACAGAAATACGATACAATGTACTTTCAAGTGGAATTATTAACGGCCGTATTTCTTATAATAATATTTCATTCAACGGCATGCAAAATAGTACGGTTGGTTATATATTATTAGATGGTTTATTACCGGGTAAAAATTATCTATGGAGCGTAGAACTTACCAAAAAGCTCGCTGGAAATTTAGAATTGAATCTTCAATATGAAGGCAGAAAACCGGGAGAAAATAAAGCCATACATACAGGTAGAGCGTCCATAAGGGCGATTTTTTAGTAGTCAAATAGTAGTAAGAAATTAGTATTGAGTATCAAGAAAGAATTACAATCCTCAAATGTGCTTTCTGTTTCAGGTGAGGTTAAGGAGAAAAGTAGGAAGAATAGTAGATAGATATTTGCTTCGTAAATAACTTCTTTCTTTCCACTAATCAAATAATAGTTAGATATTAGTAAAGAGTAGCAATAAAGAATTACAATCCTCAAACGTGCTTTCTGTTCCAGGTGAGTTTAAAGAGAAAAGAAGAATAGATAGTAGATAGATATTTGCTTCGTTAATAACTTCCTTCTTGCTACTTGATACTAAAATCTTGCTACTTCCTTCTACCATCTTAGCTACTAATCACATTTATCGTCAACGCAATCATAATGGTACTGAAGCTGAAAGAAATAAGGCCATGTAATAATGCCAGTTTCCTGAAACGCTTTGAAGTGATCTGTATATCGGAAACCTGGAATGTCATGCCAAGCACAAATGAAAAATAAGCAAAGTCAAGATAATCCGGTTTGTCGTCTTCGGGAAAATCAAGGCCGCCGGCGTGTTTGCTTTGATCGTTTTCATCATCACCATAATAAATATGTGCATACCTTAAAGTAAATGTAGTATGAATCAGGAACCAGGATAAAAGCATTCCGGCAACGGCAATTGGTGTTTTGTAATGAGGGGTAGAAGAACCACCTTCTTTCGAAACAATTAAAAGTAGTACAGCAAGCATGCCCGCAAGTGTTGCAACAAGAATCAGGGCAAACACAATGGCTCTTTTTGGATCTTGCTGACTGGCCACTTTACGGATATGCGTGGTATCACATTTAAAAAAAGTAATCCAGGACAGGATGATCATAAAAAGGCAAAATGTAATCCAGCCTATCATAATATGAGCAAGCGGATCGACATGCTGGAACTGGAAAACAAAATATGTAGTAATTCCAATAGCGAAAGATATCAGGAATTTTTGGAAAGAATCGACCCTTTCAATGAAGGGAAGTTTTGCGTTTTTGGATGGCATTTTAACTATTGATTAAAAGAACCGAATGAAAAATATTTCTTAACGGATTTTTATTCCTCTCCGAAAGAATTAAATTCTTTACGTATAATGTCTTCATTAATTTTAAAAAGTTCTCATGGCTAATCGTTCGAAATAGAAAAAGCAGGATTAATAGCATGAGGCTTACCTGAACCAAATTTATGCCGAAATAATTTTTCTAAAATTAGCTATTTCTATTCTGCAAATTCTTCAACATATCCTCTGTCATTGTACTCAGATCAAATTTTGCTTTCCATCCCCAATCTTCGTTCGCAATAGAATCGTCAATACTCTGCGGCCAGCTTTCCGCAATTTCCTGGCGAAAGTCCGGCTCATAACTAATTTCAAATTCAGGGATATGTTTTTTTATTTCCGCTGCTATTTCCTTCGGTGAAAAACTCATTCCCGAAATATTATACGAAGTCCTGGTCGTAATTTTATCAAATGGTGCTTCCATCAGTTCGATGGTTGCCCGAATGGCATCAGGCATATACATCATAGGCAAATAGGTGTCTTCTTTTAAAAAACATTCATATTTTTTATCAGCAAGTGCCTCATAAAAAATCTCAACGGCATAATCCGTAGTGCCACCACCAGGCTGACTTTTATAACTGATCAAACCCGGATAGCGAATACTTCTTACGTCTACTTTGTAGCGGTTGAAAAAATAATTACACCAGAATTCGCCGGCATATTTACTTATTCCATAAACGGTAGTCGGCTCAATAATCGTTTTTTGCGGACAATTTATTTTAGGAGAAGTAGGACCGAAAACAGCGATGCTGCTTGGCCAGAAAACTTTATGTACATTTTCATCCTGGGCAATCTCCAGTACATTCATCAGGCTATGCATATTGATGCTCCAGGCAAGATTGGGATTTTTTTCACCGGTTGCGGATAATATGGCAGCAAGTAAATATATCTGGGTTATGTTTTGCCTGATTATTTGCACATGAAGCATTTCTTTATTCATCACATCCAGGCTCACATAGGGTCCTGTGCCTTTTAGTAAATCGTTTTCTTCTCTTAAATCAGAAGCTACGACGTTATTGTTTCCAAACTGCTTTCGTAGGGCAAGTGTAAGTTCAACGCCAATCTGGCCACAGGCGCCGATAACTAATATTCTCTCCTTTATCATGAATGTTTTCTTTTAAGCAAATAAATTATTAAGCAAAGTAAAATGTAAAAATGCAAAAAAATGGAAGCATTTTAAATTGATCATTGTAGGAGCACGGTTTCAATTATTTAAAAAATGAAGGAGCGCTATCATTTTGATGGGAACTTATAAAGTAAAAAGAGCCTTTTCCCGTATCTGTTATTATCTTTATCCCATTTAAAAAAAAGATTTTATGCTTAAAGTTGGCGTTTTTGGCGGCGGTCATTTGGGTAAATTTCACATCAATAACTGGCAGGAAATTGAGGGAGTTAAAATTGTCGGATTTTATGATCCTTCTGATGAAGTGGCGGCAATTGTAAAAGAAAAATACAATTTAAAAAGATTCACGGACCCATTGTCGTTAATTGAAAAATGTGATGCCGTAGATATTATAGCACCAACTACTTTTCATCATGAGATTTGTAAAATGGCGATTCTTCAAAGCAAACATGTATTTGTAGAAAAACCCCTGGCTAATACGATGGCAGAGGCCAAAGAAATTGTGAAGCTGGTGAAAGAAGCCAATATAAAATGCCAGGTCGGGCATGTAGAACGATTCAATCCTGCATTGCTTGCTGCGAAAAGTTATGATCTGAATCCCATGTTTATTGAAGTCCATCGCCTGGCGCAATTTAATCCGAGAGGTACAGATGTAAGCGTAATTCTGGATCTGATGATTCATGATATTGACATCATACTTTCTTTGGTAAATAGTAATGTAAAAAATATTCACGCAAATGGCGTAAACGTGTTAAGTGATACGCCTGACATAGCGAATGTTCGCCTCGAATTTGATAATGGATGTGTAGCCAATCTCACCTCATCACGCATTAGTATGAAAAAAATGCGGAAGATGCGCCTGTTTCAAAAAGATTCTTATATCAGCATTGATTTCCTTGATAAAAAAACAGAAATTATTAAGTATTTATCTCCGGGCGATAAAAATGTTTTTTCTTTTGATATTGAAACGAATCATGGAAAAAAAACAATTGCCATTGCTGCACCCGTCGTCCAGGATAACAATGCCATTAAGATGGAATTACAAAGTTTCGTTGACGCGATTAAAAATAACACGCCTACGGTAGTTTCCGAAATAGACGGTTACCGCGCTATGGAAGTTGCTCACCAGATTTTAGATAAGATCAATCGCAATCAAGTCATTTAAACCAACATTTGAATCATTGAATAAGCAACTTCCTATCGGCATATTTGTATTGAGCGATTATGTAATGGGAATAATTTCATGGATTAGCTATTTCATGTTGCACCGTTATTTAAGCGGCCAGGAATTTACGTTAGATGGTCAATTTTTTATTGGCTTATTCATTATCCCGCTGGTGTGGCTCTTGATCTATGAAATAACCGGAAATTATAAAAACCTGTATTATAAATCACGTGCCAATGAATTGTTTACCACTTTCCTAATCACTTTGGCGGGATCTGTTGTGTTGTTCTTTATCTTTCTCTTTTATAAGAAGGATCAGTATTTATCCTCTTTCTATAGTGAATTTTTCTTTCTTTTCGGTATCCAGTTTCTGTTGATCTTTTCAATGCGATTTATCATTCTTACCAAAGTTCATAAACAATTGCAGAATGAATATATTTGGTTCAATACAATTATCATTGGAAATTTTCAAAAAGCATTAGGACTTTATCAGTCAATTCTTTCTAATACAGAAAAAACAGGTTACAGAATTTGTGGATTTGTGCCTGTAAAAAATGAAGCGCAAGTATTCGATGACCAATCTTTGAAAAAAATAGGAGATATGAGTGATCTTGACCAGGTCATCAACAAGTATCAGGTCACTGAGGTAATCATTGCCTTGAAAGAAGACGAAAGAATACATCTCGAAGCCATCCTGCAATCATTGGCTGAGAATGATGTGAATGTAAAAATGCTCCCCGGTAAAATTGATATTTTAAGCGGCGCAGTTCGCACCACGAACGTCCTGGCGATACCCCTGGTGGAAATTCATACAGGTTTAATGAATAACTGGCAACTTAATGTGAAAAGGGTAGTGGATATAATATTTGCATCTTTAGGAATCATCATTCTGTCTCCATTAATTCTTTACACAATGTTGAGAACATTTTTTTCTTCCGGGAGAGGTACCATCTACTCACAAAAAAGAGTTGGATACAAAGGGAAAGAATTTTCTATTTATAAATTCCGTTCCATGATTACTGATGCGGAAAAAGATGGTCCTATGCTTAGCAGTGATAATGATCCACGCATTACCAGGTGGGGAAGCATTATGCGCCGTTGGCGTCTTGACGAATTGCCACAATTATTCAATGTAATTAAAGGAGATATGAGCCTCGTAGGGCCGCGTCCGGAGCGAAAATATTACATAGACCAGATTGTAAAAAGTCATCCCGAATACAGGTTACTTCAGCGGGGGAAACCTGGAATTACCAGTTGGGGAATGGTGCAATTCGGGTATGCGGAAAATATAAATCAAATGATAGAGCGTATGAAATACGATATTATATACATGGAAAATATTTCCTTGTCCCTCGATTTTAAAATAATGATACATACAATAAGGATAATCCTAATGGGTAAGGGAAAGTAAGGTGTTAATTATCGATATTAGCAACCGCTGATCAACTGAAAATTGCGTGTTCTATATTACCTTTGCAGCCAAATTATATAAAGATGTTTGATAAAATTGAAGAGGCCATCAAAGATATTCAAAATGGCAAGTTGGTGATAGTTGTTGACGATGAGGATAGGGAAAATGAGGGTGACTTTATTACCTCTGCAAAAAATGTAACTCCTGAAATTATTAATTTTATGAGTAAGCACGGTCGTGGACTTATATGTATGCCGTTAGCTGAATCACGTTGTGATGAGTTGAATTTAGGATTAATGGTAAATGACAATACTGCGCTTCACGCTACTCCATTTACAGTTAGTGTTGATTTATTGGGCCATGGCTGCACTACCGGTATTTCTGCCCATGACAGGGCTGGTACGGTAAAGGCTATCATCGATCCGGAAACAAAGCCTGAAGATCTTGGGCGCCCGGGTCATATTTTTCCGCTAAGAGCAAAAAATGGTGGTGTGCTTAGAAGAACCGGGCACACTGAAGCAACAATTGACCTGGCCAATCTTGCAGGACACGGCAAAGCAGGAGTATTGGTGGAGATAATGAATGAAGACGGGACAATGGCTAGGTTGCCAGAGTTGAAAGAGATTGCAAAGAAGCATCATTTGAAATTAATTTCTATAAAAGATTTGATTGCTTATCGCTTAAGTATCGAAACCCTTATCAAAGAAGAAACAAGGGTGAAGATGCCTACAAAATATGGCGAGTTTGAATTGATCGCTTTCACTCAGCTCAATACAGGTGATGTGCACATGGCATTAAAAAAAGGAAACTGGAAAAAGGATGAACCCATATTGGTTAGAGTGCACTCCAGTTGTCTGACAGGAGACATCCTGGGCTCTTTGAGATGTGATTGTGGTGATCAGCTTCATGCTGCCATGAAAATGATCGAGGCTGAAGGAAAAGGTCTTGTTTTGTATATGAACCAGGAGGGTAGAGGGATAGGGCTTTTGAATAAATTAAAAGCCTATAAATTACAGGAAGAAGGTTTGGATACTGTGGAAGCGAATATTAAATTAGGCTTTTCTATGGACGAAAGAGACTATGGTGTCGGCGCCCAGATATTGAGAGAGTTGAATATCTCCAAAATAAAATTGATCAGTAACAATCCTAAAAAACGTGCAGGCCTTCTTGGTTACGGACTTGAAATAGTAGATACTGTTCCTGTAGAAATAAAACCCAATATTCACAACGAGGCTTACTTAAAAACGAAAAGAGATAAGATGGGGCACAGTATATTAGCAGAGGAGGAGAGAAGTTAAAAAGTGGTGAGCCAGGAAATTCCTCATTGCCCAAAGCTCATTGCTCAAAGCCCAAAGCCCAAAGCTCATTGCTCATAGCTCAAACCTTCCCATGTGAATAAATAATTGACTCCTCATTTAAAATTGCCAATTATATTTACTTATCAAAATATTCCTACTTTTTTTAAACTAAATTTATTCTATTGACAGATACAATTATAACGCTTGAAACGGTAAACCCAATTGAATTTTTTGGGGTTAATAATGGGAAATTAGATATCCTGAAAAGAAAATTTCCAAAATTGAAAATTCTGAGTCGTGGCACACAAATAAAATTGTCAGGTGCGCCGGAACAAATAAAAGATGCAAGAGAAAAAATAACGCTGGCCGTACAGTATTTGGAAAAAAACGGTCACATGAGTGAAAACTATTTCGAACAAATTATGGGTGGTGATGATGAAAAGGTCGTCGACCATTTTATGGAAAAAAATCCAACCGACGTATTGGTATTTGGACCTCATGGAAAAACGGTAAGAGCCCGTACACCCAATCAAAAGAAAATGGTGCAGTCGATTGATAACAATGATATTGTTTTTGCAATCGGACCAGCGGGTACTGGTAAAACCTATACTGCTGTTGCACTTGCAGTACGCGCCTTAAAAAATAAACAGGTAAAGAAAATTATTCTTACGCGTCCTGCGGTAGAAGCAGGTGAAAATCTTGGATTTTTACCGGGTGATTTGAAGGAGAAAATTGACCCTTACCTGCGGCCGTTATACGATGCGCTGGATGATATGATACCTGCAGATAAACTGGGTTATTACATGACTACCCGCACCATAGAAATTGCGCCGCTCGCCTATATGCGTGGACGTACACTGGACAATGCGTTTATCATTTTAGATGAAGCGCAAAATGCCACTGATCTTCAATTGAAAATGTTTTTGACCCGCATAGGATCCAGTGCCAAAGCTATTATTAATGGTGATATTTCACAAATAGATCTTCCCCCCAAAGTAAGAAGCGGCCTTGAGAAATCTGTTAGGATCCTGGCAAATATTGAGGGCATCGGCCATGTTGTGCTGGATGAGGAAGATGTGGTAAGGCATAAGTTGGTAAAAGCCATAATCAGGGCTTACGACAAGGAAAAAATAAAGGAAATGGAGCAGCAAAGATGATGATGTCACCATTTAAAATATTCAGAAGGCAGCATTTATGTTGCCTTTTGTTATTCCTGTTTTTTTCGTGCACATCGCCATCGGGAGAAAATATTCCTGTCATTAAAAAGGACTCATTGATTGAATTGAAAAAGGAAAAGCAAATTTTTTCAATGATTTTTGATGTGACTAAATCTGTTCAGAGTGGTGATCTCATATTAAGAACTGGCAAAGATTTTACAAGTGATGTGATGAGGCGGGTTTCTAAAACCGATACTACTTACTCTCATTGCGGTATTGCCGTATGGGAAAATGATAGTCTTTTTGTTTATCATGCCCTTGGAGGAGAATGGAACCCGGATGAGAAAATAAGGAGAGATCCCTTTGCGTTATTTTGTAATCCTTTTGAAAACAGGGGCATTGGAATTTATAGATTTGATCTCGGTAATTCTACCAAATTAAAATTCATAAAAGAGGCGCAAAGATATGCAGCCACCGTTCTCTTTGACAATCATTTTGACCTTTCATCTGATGACAGAATGTATTGTGCTGAATATGTATATAAGTGCCTGGAAAAGGCGACAGGAGACTCTTCCCTTATTCCTACTTCTTCTTTCAAGCAAATAAAATACGTGGCAATTGACAATCTTTTTATTAATCAAATTGCAAAAGAAGTAAAACGCGTGAAATATTAAGTTTTTAAAAAGTACATTTGGCACCAAAATAAAACTATTATGAAAAAAATCTTATTGTATTCAATTCTCTTTACCATGCTTGCTGCGGCAGGTTGTAAAGCTACTTCCGGAGATCCCGAGTCTGTATTAAACCATTTTCTTGATGCCCTCAACCAAAAAAATATGGAAGAGGCCAAAAAATACACCACAAAAGACAGTGAGGCCATGCTTGGTATGATAGAAATGGGAATGAAAAGTATGCCGGATAGCGCAAAAAATGAACAGTATGACAAAAAAAATCTGGAAATGTCAAAGCCTGTTATTGATGGTGATAAGGCCACCATTCATGTAAAAGACAAGGTGTCAGGCGAGGGCTCTGATTTTGTTTTAAAGAAGGAAAGTGGTGATTGGAAAGTTGCTTTTGATAAGGGTACACTGATGAATATGGCCCAGGATAAAATGAAAGAAAAAGGATTCGATAAACAATTGCCTGATGGCATGAAGAGTGGCGATATGAACATGGACAGTTTGCAGAAAGCGCTTAAAGAAATTCCGAAAGAAGATATGGATCGTGCAAAAACAATGATGGACAGTGTGATGAAAACCATGCCTCAACAAAAGTAATAAGGTATTCAATCCTGTCAAAAACCAGTCATGAGGTATTTCTTTTACTAAACACACCAAAGACATTTACCTTTATTTCTAAAAATAAAACGATGAAACAGCGTATTATAATTGTTTGTGCTTCCTTATTTTTTATCATGGGATGTAAAAGTGGTGCAGGAATAGATAAGAGTGACCCCCTTGAATCAGGAAGAGGTTTTATAGATGCTTCTTTGAAAGGCGATTACACCAAAGCGGAGGATTTCATTTTAAAAGATAGCACTAACGAACAATATCTTGATGGTCTTAGAGATTTTAATAAAAACAGTACGCCGCTTGAAAGAGAAGGTTATCGTGATGCCAATATTATTATTGATTCGACAGTAGCACAATCAGATTCCACTAACATTATTTATTTTTCAAACACCTTCAAAAAAGTGCCACAAAAGATTAAAATGGTTAAAAAAGGGAAAGATTGGCTGGTGGATTTTAAATATTCATTCAACGAAAATCCAACAATTACTACCCAATAAAAAAGTAAATCATACAAAATGAAAATACTTTTAATGATAGGTATTGGCAGTTTTATTGGAGGAGTTTGCCGGTATTTAATATCAATTTTTATTCAAAATAAATTTCTGTCTACTTTTCCTTATGGAACGTTTGCAGTAAATGTAATCGGTTGCTTTTTGATCGGCTTAGTATATGCACTTAGTGAAAAAGGGAACGTAAGTATGGAGTGGAGACTTTTTTTTGCGACAGGTGTTTTGGGTGGTTTTACTACCTTTTCCTCTTTTTCAAATGATACCATTGGCATGATGCGTGATGGTCAGTACCTGCCTGCCTTTACCTATGTGGCATGTAGTGTGATCATTGGCCTGGTAGCTACTTTCATAGGAATATCTATTACCAAATTCATTTAAAATGGAAAACAATCCTAATGCAAAACTAGTGAGGATATTTATTGGAGAATCCGATAAATATAAGAATCAGCCATTGTATGAAGCCATCGTATTTGAAGCAAAAAAACAAGAGTTATCTGGCGCCACTGTTACAAGAGGAATAATGGGTTTTGGGGCAAATAGTAAAATTCATTCAGCTAAATTGTTTGATATTTCATCCGATCTCCCCATAATAATTGAAATTGTAGATGTTGAAGAAAAAGTAATCAGCTTTATAAAAATTGTAGAGGGATTTTTTGAAGAAACTAAATCAGGTGGATTAATAACTATAGAAAAAGCGGATGTGATAAGGTACAAATCTGGAAAATAATTTCCTATAGAAAGTAATGACTCCTTCAATGCTTTTTTTGCTATCTATGCCGCCGTTGAATAGAAACCTATCAACTTTAATTCAAAATAAGAATATTCATAGTTAAATTTTCATTTATGATGCACACACTTCACCCCTGGCATGGCGCCCATTTTGGAGACAATGCTCCTAAAATTGTAAACGCACTGATAGAAATACCAAAAGGTTCCAGGTCAAAATATGAGATAGATAAAAAAACCGGCTTGTTGCGGTTAGACCGCGTTATTTATTCTTCTTTTCATTACCCGATTAATTATGGTTTTATTCCTCAGACTTTAGGAAAAGACGGTGATCCACTAGATATCCTGGTGATGTGTTCGGAACCCATTCAACCACTTTGTCTTGTAGAAGTTTTGGTGATAGGAAATATGCAGATGATTGATACCGGGCTCATCGATGATAAGATAATAGCTGTGGCCATCAAAGATCCGGGTGTCAATTATATCACTTCATTGGATGAAGTACCTGCTCATTTTTTCAGTGTACTAAGGAATTATTTTGAACAATACAAAGTATTGGAAAATAAAGAAGTGCAGATCCATGATTTTCAAAACCAGGAAAAGGCATTTGAAATTATCAATGAATCTATTGAATTTTATAAAGAAACATTTCCGAAGAAGTAGAAAAGGCAGGAGTTAGTAGAAAGTAGTTAGTAGCAAGACAATACTTAAGTATGGATGTAAAAATAGAAAAATCATGGAAGGAGGTTTTAAAAAATGAATTTGAAAAAGATTATTTCCTTCACCTTGTTGCATTCCTAAAAGCAGAGAGAGCCACCAATAAAATAATTTATCCGCCGGGTTCAATGATATTTAATGCTTTTGAGAAGACGCCATTTGATAAATTGAAGGTTGTGATTTTAGGGCAGGACCCTTACCACAATCCAGGCCAGGCGAATGGTTTGAGTTTTTCTGTTCCTGTTGGCGTACAGGTGCCACCTTCTTTATTAAATATGTTTAAGGAGCTTAAAAATGATCTCGGTATAGAAATCAGTAAAAATGGTAATCTGGAAAAATGGGCTGAGCAAGGTGTTTTATTGTTGAATGCAAGTCTGACAGTTCGGAAAAATGAACCCGGTAGTCATGGAAGAGCAGGCTGGCTTACTTTTACAGATCATGTGATTGGGAAAATTTCTGCAGAAAAAGAAGGAATTGTCTTTTTACTTTGGGGTAATTTTGCCCATGCGAAACAGGAATTGATAGATGAGACCAAACATTTTGTGCTTCGCGCTGCACATCCTTCTCCATTGAGTGCGTCAAGAGGGTTTTTTGGCTGCAAACATTTTTCCAAAACAAATGATATTTTAATGAAGGAAGGAAAACAGCCTATTGATTGGAAACTGTAAAATAGTAAACATTGAAGAATTTTCTCGGGAAAATAATGGCCATTTGGGCGATTATAATATTTCTTATTCCGCTGCTTCCGGTTGCATTATTACTATGGATTATCGGTTTTGTAAAAGAGCCTCAAAGAACAAAAATATTCAGAGGAACAGTGTATGTTTGGATGGGCGCCTGGTTATTTCTATGCGGCTGCAGGTTGAGAATAAAAGGCAAGAAACACTTCCAAAAGGGTAAAAATTATATTGTTACTTGTAACCACAATTCTTTTATGGATGTGCCTGTCAGTACACCTTTCATCCCTGGGCCCAATAAAACAATTGCAAAAATGGAGATGTCAAAAATTCCAATTTTTGGTCTCATATACAAAAGAGGTTCTGTGTTGGTAGATCGCAAAAATCCTGACAGCAGGAAGGACAGTTTTAGAAAAATGAGAGCTGTTTTAGAAAATGGAATGCACATGTGCATTTACCCTGAAGGCACAAGAAATAAAACAGATTTACCTTTGACTCCTTTTCATGAAGGCGCCTTTCGGCTTGCTGTTGAAACAGGAACGTCAATTATCCCTGCAGTTATATTTAATACAAGAAAAGTACTGCCAGCAGGCGGAGGTTTCTACTTCTGGCCGGCCTTTTTGCAGATGCATTTTTTACCACCAATTCCAGTTAATAAAACGGATAATCCTGCTTTACTGAGAGATAATGTGCATAGGATAATGGAGGAATATTATGTAAATACAAAAGATCATTTGTAAAAATTCGTCACATTTTATTGTTGTCCATAGCAAGAATTGATTATTTTTTGCTAAATTTTTTATCTTTATCCTTTCCACTTTTTAATTAAGAAAATATGTCCACTTTAATAACCTGTCCTGGTTGTAAAATTCAATTTGCCACGGAAGATGCCATTGCACAAACATTAGAAAAAGAATTTCGGGAGAAATTTGACAACGATACGCAAAAATTTAAAAGCCAGATGGCAGCGCGTGAAAAAAACCTGGAGCTGCAGCTAAAAGATTTTGAGAAAAAGAAAGAAAATGAAAACCAGCTTTTTTTAGATAGAATCGAAAAGGAAAAAGTCAGAATCCAGGCAGATACCCAGGAACGCCTGCGTAAATCTATTGGTAATGATTACGAGAACCAGTTGAAAATGTTGCAGGAATCCAACCATGAAAATTTCGAAAAATTAAAGATGGCGAGACAAAAGGAACTTGAATTTTTAAAGAAAGAAAGTGATTTAAAAATCAAAGAAGCAGATCTGGAAATTGAAGTGCAAAAGCAACTGGCAGCTGAAAGGATTTCATTGACAGAACAAATAAGGAAGCAGGAAAAAGATAGAAATGAAATAAAGGAAACTGAAGTCAATTTGAAGGTGAGGGAACTTGAAAAGCAAATTGATGATCAAAAGAAATTGGTTGATGAAATGAAACGCAAGGCAGAACAGGGTTCTATGCAATTGCAAGGCGAAGTGCAGGAGATGGCGTTGGAAGAAAC
>JBDTEF010000106.1:0-3823 GCA_039922615.1 Ginsengibacter sp. | reverse complement strand
GGCTGCTGGCTTTTCAGGTTCCAATGGTGGAAATGTATCCGGCAATCATGGAAACAATGATTATTGGGTAGTCAAGCTTGACATTATGGGAAGCCTGCAATGGCAAAAAAGCCTGGGAGGATCGGGTGATGACCAGGCTTTTCCAATTCAAAATTGTGCTGATGGTGGATTTATAGTTGCCGGATATGGCGGATCCAATGATGGAGATGAAACTGGAAACCACGGCGGCTTTGATCTTTGGGTAGTTCGGCTTTCTTCAGCCGGAAATATAGAATGGCAAAAAAGCCTTGGTGGCACGGGCTCTGAAGACGCACGTTCTCTTCAACAAACTGCGGACGGTGGATATGTAGTTTTTGGTAGTTCCGGCACAGTCGGAGGAGATGTAACTGAGAACCAGGGAAATCTTGATTATTGGATTGTAAAATTGGCTGCATTCGGTTTGCCGCTGCGTATTTTACGCTTTGATGCAGTCAAAACCAATACAATTGTTCAGCTTTCCTGGCAAACTACCAATGAAATAAATACCAGCCATTTTATTGTACAACGCAGTGGCAATGGAATAAACTTTACAGACATTGGTAAAATAGGAGCAAGAAATGTTTCAGGCAATAATGATTACAGTTTAACAGATGCAAGCCCTGTTAATGGCGATAATTTCTACCGCTTAAAAATGGTTGATGTTGATGGTAAAACTTCTTACAGTAAAATAATAAAAATAGTATTTACTGGCAAAAATGAATTGCAGGCATTTCCCAATCCGGCAAAAAATAGCATTACGTTAAGCGGATTACAGAACAAAGGCACAATAAAAATTATTGCAACAGATGGCAAGGTGGTTAAGCAAATTGCGGTTACCGCCAACAGCATGATGGTTGATATAAGTGCACTCAATAAAGGAATATTCATTCTTCAATACAATGATGAAGGCAAAGTACAGCGACTAAAAATAATAAAGGAATAAATAAAACAAAAGAATATGAAAAAATTAATAATTTTCTGCATTATGTGTTCTTTTATAACACCTTCAAATGCGCAGCTTTTAAAAAAATTAAAAGATAAAGTCAATAAAACGGTAGAGAACGCCACAGGAACGGGCGGCAAATCAAGTAATGAAGATGGTAATAAAAATTCTGCCGGGAATGAATCGGCTGGGAATAATAATCCAGGTGGAAATAACCCGGGAGGAAATAAAAATTCCGGCAATGACATTGGTGGCAATCCGGACAACTACTCACTGACCTATAGCAGCCCTGTAAATTTCAGGATAATGTATGATGAAAGCAGGCTGGGTATCAGAAGAAACAAAAGCGATTACCGCCTGATATTAAAACAATCGAAAGATAATAAACCCCAATATGTAATTATTGATAACGGAAACATAACTTTTACGGGAGATTCACTTTCTGATGATCAAATAATTGGCGGTATTCACGAAGCACTCGATGGTTTAAATGGCGGCAATAAAATGAAAACAGATAAATACCTGGTACCCGACACTACAAGAATTAATATCCAGGGTCAGGCGTCAAAAACGATAACCGCTCCAAAACAAATAGATGCGAACCAGGCGGCACGCGGCTTTGAAATGATGAAGAAAACGGATGAGTATAAAAAAATGAGTGCCGAAGACAAAAAATTATTAGAAGAAACCATGAATCAAATGCCCGAGGCGGCAAAACAATACAACAGTAGCGAATTGGCCGGCAAAACGATAACGATCCCTGGAGTAAAAGCGGGCACCAAATCATTTGCTACCGGGTCTTACCACATCATAATAAAAGGGAAAAATTATGGGAGCGGTAGTGGTGATCCTATTTTATATGTATCAGACGATGAAGCTAATATCTACATGGTGGTTAATGATAAAGGAAAATACTATTTTATTGCCAACGATAAGAGAATACCTCTTAGCGCAGACGCTCCCATGGGGCATTCCGGCAATTTAATTGTAAGCCCGGATGAGCAAAAGGCGGTATTTATAGAAATGAAAAACCTGACCGAAAAGCAATTTGAGGATCGTAATAAATCAGTGGAAAACGGCGGTAAGTTTACAATGCCTTATATCGTAACCAGAAGTGATGGCTCTTCTTTTCAAATCGTGAGAACGGATGGTGGTGATAAATACAGACTAACAAATAGTGGCGCACTTGTGTATGTAGACAGAGATACACGTGAGGTCTTCAGTGACGGCAAACCAATTGCAAAATTTACTGGCACTGCAGATGGTGGTATAATCGCCGACGGATTAATCGTTGGCAACGACCCTTCTAAAATTTGCTATTATATGGATGATGGCAGTCTCACCTACCTGGATGGATCCCAAAAAAAGATGGGCATTATATTTCCGCAGATAATTACAGACAATGGTAAAACTTACCTAACCTGGTTCAAAAAATTGAAGAATGATATTTACATCGGCAAGTTTGAATTTTAAATAAAATAATAATGCTAAAATGGGTGCTTTAAAAATGTTGCAGCCGCAAAGTGTTCGTAAAGACACGAACAATGGCAGGAGAAAACAAATATTGCTAAAAATGGTGAATTTTAAATTGTTGGTAATTTAGGTGGTTCGACAAGACATGAACCACGGCCCACGGCTAAACGATAATTTAAAATACACCGTACTAAAAAAGTGATTATGAAACTTACAATATGCCTGGCATCAATTCTTCTAATTTCCATTGCCACACAGGAAAGCGATAATTATAAACAGGCCTTTGGCAGCGATTATACCTGGGCCATAAACTGGCTGAAGCAAAATAATACCTTGATTCAAAAAAATGCAGATCAGTTTGGCATTCAGGCTAAAGAATTAAAAGCAATTATTTTTCCGGAATTGGTACGCTACAATACAGTATTTGATGCCATAGAAATTAATTCCCTAAAATATTTATACGTAAGTGAAGGGAAGGATTATGCGGATTTTTCTGTGGGCTATTTTCAAATGAAACCTTCTTTTGCCGAAATCGTGGAGCAGGATCTTGCAGGATTAAAAGACACGGTTTTTATTTCCCGGTCAAAATTAGGCAAGATGTACAACCTGGCAGATAATGAAGCTAACAGGAAAGAAAGAATTGCAAGGATAACCAGTATTGACATGCAAATCCAGTACCTGTGCGCATTTTATAAAATTTGCGAACAAAAGTTTGCGGACAAAAAATTTTTCAACACAATGGAGAAAGTTCGCATTTTTTCCACCAGCTACAATGCCGGCTACCACAGGACTTATGAAAGCCTTCAATCATTCCGGGAAAAAAAATATTACCATACGGGCAAATTGTTTTCTTCTCAACGGTATAATTATGCAGATATCAGTGGTTATTATTTTATAAATGAATGAGGCTTTTCAATTGAATTGAGGCAGTGGTTTTTAAAAAAAACGGGCAACAGAGATAGTATCTGTCGAGTGATATTCCTGTCAATAAAAAAGAGGAAGCAAGCCACATCTGCATTATATGAATTAATTTAATTGAGATAGCAAGCAATTGCGGCAACAGATACAACAACCATTTCAATGCATTGAGATACAATTTATAAATATCATTTTTCAAATTTTAAATGAATCAAAATGGCCATTAATCAAAAACTAAAATTAAAATTCGACCAGCTGAAAGCAAATCATTTTTCAAGTGGTTTTTTTGATAATATTATTTATGACGGTGAAGCAACTGATGCAATAGTCGATAATGTTGCCATCGGTGCTTTTCATGATTTTGGCTATGTTGGCCTTTATGTGATTAATTCCCCTAGAAACCGACACGTAGCTAAAGAAGTACATGGGTTGATTAAGCATAAATATGGTATTCTGGGCGGGTTTCAAAGT
>JBDTEF010000105.1:0-8925 GCA_039922615.1 Ginsengibacter sp. | reverse complement strand
TTTCCAGGCCTACAAGGGAATTAATTACTTTAAATGAAGTTCCCGGAGTTACACGTTGCGTATCCATCAGCATATTGTAAACCGTTACATTACCTGATTGATTATTGAGCAAAGTAAAATTTCCTGTGACGTGCTCACTATCAAGATACTTTTTTAAATCATTATTGATCTTTGCTTTGTCCAAGGTGCAGGAACCAAGTGAAATAAGAATAATTGCACCGAAAAAAATCTGTTTTTTCATAAGTCTGGATAGGTAGATTTAATTGAATTACTTTTCTGATTGAAGATGTTGAGCGGTAGCTTCCAATGCCTGGTAAAATTCATCACCATATTTTCTAATCAATGGCTCCTTTAAAAATTGATATACAGGCATTTTTAATTGTTGACCCAATACACACGCAGGATCGCATAAACCCTCCCGAGGTTCATAATTGACCAGGTCCGTTTTCTTTGTCTTTTTGATTCTGATTGGGAAAAGATGGCAACTGATTGGCTTCTTCCAATTAATTCTTCCATCATTGAATGCTTGTTCTATTCCACACTTTACTATTCCCTGTTGATCTATAGTACCATAGGCACACATTCCATTAGAAATAACGGGCGTAACCCAGCCGAATTCTGTATCATAAATATATCGTCCTGCCTTTTCTATTTGTTTTTTTCCTTCTTCAGTCAGATACGGCTCTACTATTTCATATACTTCATTCAGGTCCTTTAATTCCTTATTCTCTAATGGCGCACCCGCATCTCCATCCACGCAACATCCACCTTTACACTTATGCAAATCACACACAAATTGTTCTTCCACTATCTCATCACTTATCAAAACATTGCCAATTCCAATCATTGTGCAAAAGTAACAAAGAATAGGGTATCATTATAATTGCATTTCACGGCCATCAGACCAATTTTATCAAAACGTAAAATTAAAGTGGTGTAATCAGGCTGGTAATTTTATCCTGATTCTACCTCAACAGGGCAAATCCATGATTCATCAATTTTGATAACATATATTGGTTTATTTGTAATAAAAAGCACGGTATTTTTTCTTCATTCTCTTAAGGTTTAATGGTTGGGGTTATTTTACTTTCTAGGCAAAAGAATTTTATCAAACAGACACTAGGCGCACGAAGAACACGAAGGGTATTTCTGAGAAATAATTTATTGTATGCCTATTCCAATGACCTTGTAGTAATAAGGCAAGGTTTTCAAAAGAAAACGCTAAAGACAACGCAACAAAAAATTGAAAAAGAAAAAAAAGTATTATGCATAACAAGAATCTACATTACTTAATGATGTTATAGATGAAAAAGCAGGGTCAAAAAGCACAAAAATCTTTGACAAATTCAATAATGAATTTGAAGCTTTTGAATTAGGTGTTCCTAATCAACAACATGACGAGAAAAAGGAATATCACAAGAACAATTTGCCCAACTTGCAGAAACTAATAAATCCTATAGTTCTAAATTGGAAAAAAAAATTGAAGGACGTGACATTTTCAACTTTACAAAGAATAATCAAAGAAGATCTTGGAGGACAGTTTCAAATTTCAATAAAAATTTAATACTACTTCCATTTCATTGTATTAATGATATGTTTTAAATCCGCTTCCAGGAAAGCGTTCACAGGAGCCAATGAATCCTCATTTGGCGTAGCATCAAAATACAGTGCTCCTCTCAAAAAATGATGTAGTGTATCGGAAAGTAAAAATTGCTTTGCAGTAGCCACATTACCTCCCAATTTGAAAAAAATCCCCGTCAAATTATTAGGCGTATGCATCACACTATCTTCTATTGAATTGGCCTTTATTTCATTTTTGTAAGTGAGTTTATAAGAATCATTTACCATATTTTGAAACATATTTTTACTGACAGAATCTTTGTACTGCCCGGAAGGGTTTTTAATTTTATAAACAGAAATTCCTCCTATTTGCTTGTAACTGATGTAAATTTTACCATTAAAAGACGGAAATGCGACATTAATTGAAAATGGATTTTTTTCATCAGCATCAAATATGGATGAATCTTTTTCAATGCGTGCATAAACGGGATATTCAAATGAAAAAGGAAAACGATTGTCATTAAATACTGTGTAAGATCTCGGAGGAAAATCAATTTTATAATATCCGGGCTTTTTAGATGTGTAATCAGAATTGCATGAGGCTATACCAATCACTATCAAAGCCAGGCAAAAAACTACTGTGTATCTTCTTTTCATATTTACCCTACTTCCTTTGGTTGCAAGGTAACTTTTACCTTTTCAATTCGGTTCTTGTTAATTTCCAGTACAGTAAATATATACCCATCAATGAGCACACGATCGTTTATTTGCGGAAACTCCCCGGCTATTTCTAAGAAAAGTCCTGCAAGAGAATCACTCTCACCTTTTAAATGGTCAAAAGTGTTCATAGGTATTTTCATTGCATTGCAAACATCTTTTATCATTGTTTTTCCTTCAAAAATATAATTGTGGTCATCCAGTTTTTTATTGACACTTAGCTCATCATCAAATTCATCCTGGATATCGCCGATTATTTCTTCCATGATATCTTCCAAAGTAACGATCCCCGATGTACCACCAAATTCGTCTACAATAACTGCCATGTGAATGCGTTTATTTCTAAAATCCTGTAGAAGATCTTCAATCAATTTTTGTTCATGTACATAAAATACCGGTCTCATCAAGGTATGCCAGTCAAAATCAGTCTCCGCCAGGTAAGGAATCAAATCCTTCGTATTGAGGAGGCCTTTTATCTCATCGAGGTTATTATTATAAACCGGCAATCTTGAGTAGTGCATTTCCCGAATCTTCCCGATGAGATCCTTGAAACTCGTCTGCATCCCAATTCCACTAACGTCGAGGCGTGAACGCATTATTTGTTTTACAGTGGTATTACCAAACTTCCTGATTCCCTTTAAAATTTGTTTTTCTTTTAAAGATGCTTCATGTTCAGGTAACAGATCTATTGCAGAATCCAATTGCGTGTCGTCCATCGAAGAATATCCGGTGTCAAAATTCTTCTCAATATTATCACCTAAACTCACCATTTGTTTACCAACCTTACAAAAAATTCCATTAAAAATTTCTACAATCATGGAAGCCGTGCTTGCAAACCATATTTTATGATGGACAGCCCAAACTTTTGGCAAAATTTCACCAAATAAAACAAGAACGATAGTAATGGCAATCGTCTTTATTAAAAACGAGACCACTGCATTTAATTCCAGGGCAATGATCCACTCTGAGATCAGGGAATTGGCAATAAGGACAATGCCGATATTGACAATGCAATTACCAATTAAAAGTGATGCCAATAACGTTTTTGGAGACTCCAGTAAATTAACAATCCGCCTGTAGGTTGGCTGGGTCCTGGTTTTGAGCATATTCAGGTCCTTAACCGTTAGTGAAAAATACGCCACCTCTGCTCCTGAAAGTAAAAAAGACAACACGAATAGAACCAACAATATGAAGATCAAAATGGTGGTAATCGCAGGTGTGATAATCAAAAAAGTATGCAATTGGATGTTATCTAAAATGTTCGAATGAAGATACAAAACGAATTAGTTTAAATGATAGAACCTGTTTTATTAATAAATATACCAAAATGTACATAATTATTTAGATGCTAAATTTTTTGTCAAATATTTTGAATTATTTATTTCATCAAATTACCAGAATTTTCATCATCTACACTTTCATCAACATTTATTGACTGCGTACGCTTATCCAATATAACCACATTATCACCAATAATTTCTGTAACTGAGCGCCTGATGTGGGAGCTATCATCCCAATGCCTTGTTTTCAATCTCCCTTCTACATAAATGCGGCTACCCTTTACCAAATGTTTGTGGGCGAGTTCTGCCAATCCCCTCCATAAAACAATATTGTGCCACTCGGTTATAGCAACAGCCTTCCCCGTTTTATCTTTATAATTTTCAGTAGTTGCCAGCGTAAATTTAGATACAGGAACATTGTCCTGCAAATATTGTATTTCCGGGTCCTTTCCTAAATTTCCTATTAAAATTACTTTGTTAACACCTGCCATTTTTTATAATTTATTTCTTTTCCCATTCGTTCGCCAAATCTAAAGATATTCTCCCGCCTATTAATAAAGAAGCAATTATTTTGGGAAAAGGTAGTTCCTGAATATTATCCGTAGTCGCCAGGATGTAGGATTCATCTATAACCAAAGGTTGCAAAATTTTAATCCTGTAAAATTTTGCCCTAATCTTTTGATGCGTTAATTGCTGTACAAATTCTTTTGAAATACATATTAATTGATAGTCAAGCTTTCCAAGGAGAGGATATAATATCTCGTCTCTGACGAGATCCTCATGTTCCGGAAAAGAGGCGGTTTCTCTCAATACAAATTCATACAAGCCTTGCCAGATATCCTTTTCTGTTCGTTTGCGGACATAATATTTGTTGTCGAGTTCAAAAACCAGGTAGTTAAAATAACGATTTTTTATTTTGATGACTTTATTGTTAACCGGTAATTCATCAACCCTTTTTTTCAGAAAGGCAACGCATCTTTTCTTCAAAGGGCACTGAAAACACAAGGGTAGCAAAGGCTTACATATAGTCGCCCCAAAATCCATAATTGCCTGGTTATAAATTCCTGGATTTTTTTTGTCTAAAAGTTTTTGTGCCAGCTCACCGTAAAATTTTTTGCCTTCAGTTGTATTTATTGGTATTTCTTCTCCAAAAAACCTTGACAAAACCCTGAATACATTTCCATCTAGAACAGCATGGGGAAGGTTAAAAGCAAAAGAACCAATGGCTGAGGCGGTATAAGGTCCAATTCCTTTTAAGGCAAGTATGTCCTTATAGGTGGCAGGAAAAATACCTTTTAAATTCTCCGATATATATTTTGCAGATGCGATGAGATTTTTACACCTGGTGTAATATCCCAGACCTTCCCAGAGTTTGTACACTTTCTCCGTCTCTGCATTTGCCAGCGCATGTACGTCAGGAAAAGCAGCAATAAATCTTTCGTAATAATTTAATCCCTGTTGCACGCGGGTTTGCTGGAGTATAATCTCACTTATCCATATTTTGTATGGATCTTTCTCATTTTTCCAGGGCATTTTTCTATGATTATCATTTTTATTCCACAGGAATAGATTTTGAGAAAAAAAAATTTTATTTACCATCGTATTTACACCCTTCAAGTGAACTTTTTTATAATTATTTGCCCAAGATAAAAAATATTAATCCCCCGAAAAGATTATAAAATTAAAAATGTGCAATTAAACTAATAACAAGATTTTATAAAGAATAAATTGTATTTTCGTTAAAGAGATTTGAAACAAAATAATCATTAAACCACATTCATAAATTTTTAAATAATGAGAAAAGCTGATCTTATTTCGAGAATTTCCGATAAAACAGGCATTCCTAAAGTAGATGTACTTGTCACTTTAGAAACACTATTTAAAGAAGTGAAAGAATCTCTTGGTGAGGGTGAGAATATTTACATTAGAGGTTTCGGTAGTTTCATTACAAAAAAACGTGCCGCAAAAATTGGAAGAAATATTAAAAAAAATACAGCGGTAGAAATACCAGAACATTATATCCCGGCCTTTAAACCAGCCAAAGAATTCATGCAGGAAATAAAGGAAAAGAATCCTTTTCCAAAGGAGCAATAAATCCTAACTTTGCACCTGAAAAAATTTTAAAACAGAGTTGAAACAACGTATAATTTTAGCATCCTTAGGAGTGATCCTTTTGACATCTCTCCTATTGTTTGGAAAAACAGAAACAGAAAAGCCACCAATTGCTCCTACTGCGCAAAATGAAGTGCCTGCCTTTGATATACAAACAGCCATCCGCAAGGAGAAGCAAAACCTTAATTCCAGCCAGGTATTATATATAGCTAACCTCGAAAATGGTATCACACGTGGTGACCTCAAAAAACAGGAAAAAAATCAATATACTGCATTGGCGGATTTCTGGAAAGACTCTGCTAAGTCCTTCATTCCATATGCTTTTTATCTAAGTGAAAGTGCAAAGTTGGATAATTCGAAAAAAAGCCTCACCTTTGCAGCCCGTTTGATTTTAGAGAACATGAGAAGGGAGACGAAAACAGATGTAAAAGTCTGGGAAGCGCAAACCGCCGCAGATCTTTTTGAGAAAGCTATTAAGCTGGATCCAAATGATGATGACTTAAAAGTTGGACTGGGAAGTTGCTATGTTTATGGGGAGGGAATGGTAGGTGATGCTTCGCAAACAATGAAAGGAATTCAACAATTGTTGGAAGTAGTGAGAAGAGACTCTAATAATATGCAGGCTCAATTGGTACTTGGCATTGGGGCGGTTATTTCAAACCAAAGTGATAAGGCCATTGTGCGGTTAAGTAAAGTTGCGAATTTTGATCCGCATAATTTAGAAGCAGTATCCTGGTTAGCAGATGCATACGCGGCAGAAGGCGATAAGAAGAATGCTATCAAGTGGTACGAACAAAGCAAGCATTTGGTGAATAATCCGGAGTTTAGTAAGGAAATAGATGCAAGGATAAAAACATTGAATGAAAGCAGCCATTAAATGGTAAAGGATGGCTCACTGATGAATCAGTAAAATGATTCATTTATTATTATAACAATTATTAAAAAAATCAATTATGCCTTGTGGTAAAAAAAGAAAACGCCATAAAATCGCTACACATAAGCGTAAAAAGCGTTTAAGAAAGAATCGTCATAAAAAGAAATAGTT
Organism: Ginsengibacter sp.; assembly: GCA_039922615.1. Classification (GTDB taxonomy): domain Bacteria; phylum Bacteroidota; class Bacteroidia; order Chitinophagales; family Chitinophagaceae; genus Ginsengibacter. The sequence continues at coordinate 2,211 of JBDTEF010000105.1, read as the reverse complement.
TTCTACTTCTTTCATCTGCCTCATGCCGGGGATTTCCCGCTTTACCTTCCTTCTGTGTAGTTAAGAAATTAAAAAAAGATTTTTAGTTGAATAAGGAACTTATTATAAATGCTGCCCCTCAGTCTGTGGAAATTGCCCTGCTTGAGGATAAAAAACTTGTTGAATTGCATAGCGAAAATGCAGACGCAAAGTTTGGTGTAGGCGATTTATATCTTGGAAAGATAAAGAAGTTAATCCCCGGCCTCAATGCAGCTTTTATCGACGTAGGTTTTGAAAAGGATGCATTCCTGCATTATTCTGACCTAAGTCCTTATGTCCGCTCCATATTGAAATTTACCAATATTGCGATAAATGACAAATCCAATTCCGGATTTGATTTTTCTAATTTTAAGGTAGAGCCGGAAATAGTTAAGACCGGTAAGATCACGGAGGTTTTAGGAACTAAACCAAAACCAGACATCCTTGTACAAATATTAAAGGAACCTATCGCTGCAAAAGGTCCCCGCTTAAGTTGCGAACTTTCCCTTCCCGGAAGGTATGTTGTAATTACACCTTTCAATAATATTGTTGCGGTATCCCGAAAGATTCACTCATCTGAAGAACGTAAAAGACTTCAGAAAATAATTGAATCTGTAAAACCTAAAAACTTTGGCGTGATCGTGCGCACGGCTGCTGAAGGAAAGCAAACTGCTGAATTACATGAAGATCTTTTGGGTTTAATAGAAACATGGAATACCATTCAGAAGAATTTAAAAGGCGCTGTGGCACCAACAAAAATTTTAAGTGAGGAGGGTAAAACCAATAGTATTTTAAGGGACTTATTGACTGAGGATTTTAATAAGATCGTGGTAAATGATAAGAACATTTATAACGATACAAAAACCTATCTCCAAAAAATTGCGCCCGAAAAACTGGATATTCTATCCTATCACAGTAACGGAGTTTCCATATTTGAAAGTTTTGGTGTTACAAGACAGGTGAAATCATCCTTTGGAAAAACGGTTAATCTTCCAAGTGGTGCCTATCTTATTATTGAGCATACTGAAGCATTACACGTTATTGATGTAAATAGTGGCTATAAAAGTGTAGGAAATAACCAGGAACAAAATGCCTTTGAAACCAACCTCGAAGCCGCCGCAGAGATTGCAAGGCAGTTGAGATTGCGTGATATTGGTGGCATTATCGTCGTAGATTTCATTGATATGAAATTGCCGGAGAATAAGAAAAAAATCGGCGAGCACATGACGAATCTCATGCGATTAGACCGTGCCAAACATTCAGTACTCCCGCTAAGTAAATTTGGACTTATGCAAATCACGCGGCAACGGATGAAACCGGAAATGAAGATTAACACAATGGAATTGTGCCCAAGTTGTGAGGGTACCGGCAAGATTTCTTCTACGCTGGTATTAGAAGATGATATCGAAAAGAATCTTAGTTATTTAATCATGCAAAAGCATACAGGACTCACTATAGAGGTACATCCTATTGTATATGCTTATCTAACCAAAGGCTTGTTTTCAAAGAGAATGAAATGGATGTGGAAATTCAAAAAGAGTATTACCATAAGGGCTAATAATACTTTTCACTTAACCGAATTTCACTTTTATGATAATAATGACGAAGAGATAAAATTGTAATCTTTTCACGATCCTGATTTGCTCATCACTACTTTGTATTTCTCCTGTGAAGCGTTTGTTTTATCCGAAATTGGGTGAGCGTTGGTAATTTCCAAATTTTGTATCTCCTTTAAAACATATTGATGTAAATATCAACCGGCAATGAACACTGGAAATAATCAGAATATTTTATCTATAAATCACTTGAATAAGATGTGAGACCATTTTCAATAGCGTAGCGAACCAACATGGCAGTATTCCTTACATTTAGCTTAATGTAAAGATTTTTTCGGTGAGTATCAACCGTATCTACACTTATAAAAAGCCGCTGGCTAATCTCCAGGTTGGTGAGGCCATCTGTAATTAGCTTTACTATTTCTTTTTCACGTTTGGTAAGTATGGGTAAATGGCTGTTTTTATTAAGAGAAGTTTTATAAATTTTACCGGCTTCAAAACTAAAATATACGCCGCCGCTGCTGACGGTATGAATGGCATCAATCAACTCTTGCTTTGATAGATTTTTCAACAGGTATCCACTGCCACCGTTTTCCATAATCTTCTTCATGTATACACCCTGGTTAATTGTGCTAAG
>JBDTEF010000104.1:0-3110 GCA_039922615.1 Ginsengibacter sp. | reverse complement strand
CTTCGCGACTTTCAGCATTGATAGCAATTTTAGACCTGTTTTCATTTTCATTTACCCTTTCCAATACTTCGGGAACATCATTGCCCATTAAAAGATTTTTGCCAATAGGCAATGCAATGTGCATTATTTTATTTGCATCTTTTTCTTCCATCGGAAAATCCGCCGATGAGATGTCTTTAAAATGAATGGTGTTTGCGAATTCGCCACCCAAATACTGATTTGTAAAAATTGAATGCTTCCTGTGCATTTCCGTTGATGTTAATGTGTGGATTGATGAGTGCCATAATTTTAAATTGTGAGGTTATAAAAATTGTTAGGGTTTTTAATTGTTTTTTAAGCTAATTCTTCGCAATCGTACTGATGACTTTTCAGTAAATTTATTATAGGCAAAACAGTTTCTTCATCGCTGTCAATACGTAAAATTTTATCGCAATCTTCGAGGTCGAAATTCCATTTGGCTTTTTGTAATATTTTGTCAAAATAAGGTTTGAGTTTCTTTACCTGCGTTTTAGATTTGACAGAGGTTTTAAAAATTAAAATCATTTTTTTGATAATATGGCTAATAATTCTTCCAGGTTTTTCATGCTCATGGCAGTACCTTCTTTGAAACCGGTTTCCATTAATTTCTCCATGCGGGCAAGTGATTCATTGTAAATAGAAATGCTAACTTTAGTGATGCCATTTTCTTCGGTGAAAGTCAGATCCCATTCAGAACCCGGTAGTTCAGGATTTTCATCCTTATCCGCAAATGCATTAAAGTATTTGAAATTGGTTTTTGGGCTAATGGACGTATATTTTTGAATTGACCATTTCTCTATTCCTGCAGGACTTACCATCGCATAAAATCTCCGGCCGCCGACTTCAAAATTCATCGATTTTGTTTTTGCTGACCAGGGTTTAGGTGCTCCCCATTGGTCTAGTAATTCCGGTTTGGTAAAGGCATCCCAAACCAATGGAAGTTCGGCGGCAAATTCTCTCGTCATGTATACCATTTTTGCCGGTTTGTCAACAGTAAAATCAAATTGCAAATTAGTAGTTCGCGCTTCGTTCATCATCTTTTTTGTTTTTTAATTGTGGATAATACGATGTCAAGTTGATTAAATTGGTTCTCCCAGATATTCTTGAATTGTTCTAACCATTTATCAATTTCTTTCATTTTTTCAATTTCAAGTGAATAGTAAATTTCCCGCCCTTGCTGTTCCTGTTTTACCAATTGGCATTCTGTGAGGATACGAAGATGTTTGGAAACTGCCTGTCGGGTTGTATTAAAGTTTTCCGCAATGGCATTTGGTGTCATTGCCTGCAAAGCAATCAGGATAATGATTGCGCGTCTTGTCGGATCGGCTATTGCCTGGAAAATATCTCTTCTCATAATTACTGCGTTTATTTAATCTGATTAATATCATTTGAGAATTTTTCTTAAATGCTAAATTCCTATTTATAATCTGAAACTAATCGGTTGCAAATATATGCGCAACTTTTTGGTTTCGCAAGTTTAAATGACAATTTTTTAAAAATTTTAATTTTTTGTTTAAAGTAGTTGATTGGGAAGTTCGTTTTTAAAGTGCTTACTCCCATCTAAAGAATTGCTTTCGAAAATTTTCACTTCTGCAATTGAAATAATTCTTATAACTTTATGCAAAATAAAATAATGTCAGTCACTTTAGTAAATAGAAATTCTGTAAAAAATAGATTTAAAGATTTAGATTTTATAAGTAATAATGCTATATTTTTTTCGGCCAGAAAAGGTCTCGGAACAAAAATATTTTATGATTTTGCAGAAACAATTAAAATGCCCGAGAGAAACCTTGCATCAATTATTAATTTGTCATCCAGAACAATCAGTAATTATAAGGCTCAAAGAAAAAAGTTGGAGCCCATATATAGCGAGCACTTACTTAAATTGATTGCTTTATTTGAGAAGGGAGAAGAGATTTTTGGAAATATTGATGAGTTTAATTATTGGTTAAGAAAACCATTCTCTCAGTCCGAAGAGAAACCTATTGACTGGCTACTTACCTCAGGCGGTGTTGACCTGGTAAATGAAGAAATCGATCAATTAGCGCAAGGTTATCCAGCTTAATTATTACGAATGCTAGTGTATAGAATTGTTCATAAAAAGTATAGCACAAATTTATTCGCTTCCGGCTTAAAAGGCAGATGGAATAGTGCCGGGAAAAAAGTGATATACACATCAGAATCTATCCCTCTTGCTTTCCTAGAAAATATGGTAAGAAGGCAAGGCGTAGGTTTTAATAGTGATTTTAAAATCATGATAATTGACATTCCTGACAGTGCATCAATTTCAGTAATAAATCTCTCTGATTTGGAATCGGGATGGAGAGATTTTAAAGATTATTCTAAATGCCAACCTTCAGGAGATAAATGGTACGACGAAGGAAAATCATTGGTATTGAAAGTGCCATCAGCCGTGCTGTCCGAAGCTTTTAATTATGTTATTAATTCGGAATTTTCCGATTTCAAAATGGTTAAATTAATTGCGGTAACTGGTCTTGTACCAGATGAACGCATTGAAGATATTCTTAAAAAATACAAGGGGAAAGGATAAGCAAGGTTGTTTATGGAAATTTTAATTTTGCTACCTTCGGCTGATGCCTTCTAAGAAAATACAAATAGTTCTGTAAATCAAATCCTGGTACCATAGTTTGTATATAGAAATAGGAGACAACTCTTTGGATAATCTAAATCCAAACGCAGATTTCTGAAATGTCTTTTCTTTTTAAATCCGGCACCCAACATTCTTCTGCAGGATAACCAACAGGAATTAGTAAAAAAGGTTTTTCATTTGCAGGCCGGTTTAAAATTTTGGATAAAAAATTCATCGGGTTTGGTGTATGTGTTAAGGCAACCAATCCAGCATCATGTATGGCAGTGAGCAAAAATCCACAGGCAATACCGCAACTTTCAGTGACATAATAATTTTGGTGTTTGTAATTATTTTCTTCCAGTTCATAGCTTCTTTTAAAAACAATGATAAGATAAGGTGCAGTTTCTAAAAATGGTTTATGCCAATCTGTTCCTATTGGTTGCAGATCTTTTAGCCATTCATCTGTCATTCTTGTTTCGTAACTTCTTTTCTCTTCTTTTTC
>JBDTEF010000103.1:0-4856 GCA_039922615.1 Ginsengibacter sp. | reverse complement strand
AATAAGTGCATCGTCAATCGTAATAAATCCGTAAACCGGATCATTGATTATTTTTCTGAAAGCCATAGATAATTGTTAAAAGAATTTCACCCGCTTCTGCAAAGATAATTTTTGGCGGGGGATAAATTATATTTGTATGATAAGTGATTTTAATTGATTCTCAAATAAAGAACTTAAAAAATTAATAAAAAGAATAAATTACCAGATGAATAAAGCAAAAATTTTGTGGGTGGATGATGAGATGCAAAGCCTGAAATCTCAGATCATGTTTTTGGAAAATAAAGGGTATGATGTTCATTCTTTGAGTAATGGTTTTGATGCCATTGAATACGTAAAAGAAAATATTGTAGATGTGGTTTTATTAGATGAAAGCATGCCTGGAATTACCGGCCTGGAAACGCTCCAAAAAATAAAAGAAATTCATTCCCAGATACCAATTATCCTCATTACCAAAAATGAAACAGAGAATCTCATGAATGAGGCTATCGGATCACAGATCACTGATTACCTGATTAAACCTGTGAATCCAAACCAGGTATGGCTTTCATTGAAAAAAATTATCGACAATAAAAGATTGGTTGCAGAAAAAACTACATCTTCCTATCAACAACAGTTTCGGGAATTATTTATGGCCCTGAATGAAAATCCGGACTACAATGGGTGGATGGAAATTTATAAAAAATTAGTTTATTGGGAACTGGAGATGAAGAAAAGCGATAGCCCGGAAATGCTGGAAGTATTTCAAACGCAAAAGAATGAAGCGAACAATGATTTTTTTAAGTTTATTTCTAAAAATTATTCTAATTGGGTAACCAATCCTGGCGCTAAAGCACCCATAATGAGTAATACTTTAATGAAAAATAAAGTGTTTCCTTATTTGGAAAAAGGAGTTCCTACATTTTTTGTTTTGATAGATAATCTAAGATTTGATCAATGGAAAACAATTCAGCCTTTATTTGCAGAGAATTTTCGGATTCACGAGGAAGAAACTTTTTATTCCATATTGCCAACTGCAACCCAATATAGCCGCAATGCTATTTTCGCAGGTTTGCTGCCTATTGAAATTGAAAAACAATATCCCCACGAATGGAAAAATGATGATGAAGAAGGAGGGAAAAATTTGTTTGAAGAATTCTTTTTTAAGGAACAACTGAAACGAATCAGAAAAAGCGATCTTAAATATTCTTATACAAAGATTACCAACAACCAGGACGCGAAATTATTAGTAGACAATATCCATAACCATATTGAAAATGATATTAATATTATCGTCTATAATTTTGTAGATATGCTTAGTCATGCACGCACGGAAATGGAAGTGTTGAAGGAATTAGCAGCAGATGAGGTAAGTTATAGAAGCCTTACTGCCTCATGGTTTGAACATTCTCCTCTGCACCAGGCTTTAAAAAAGATTGCCGGAAAAAAAATGAATCTAATCGTAGCTACTGATCACGGTAGTGTAAGAGTAAATACGCCGCATAAAGTGATAGGTGATAAGCAAACCACTGCTAACCTTCGGTATAAACATGGCCGTAACCTGAATTATGAGCCCAAAGAAGTATTGGCATTTCGTGATCCAAGGCAGGCAGGATTGCCGGTTCCTAATGTAAATTCATCGTATATTTTTGCACGCCAGGATGGTTATTTATGCTATCCGAATAATTTCAATCACTTTGCTAATTATTATAAGAATACATTTCAGCATGGAGGTGTCAGTCTTGAGGAAATGATTATTCCTATTATCAGGATGACTAGTAAGGTGAATGAGTGATATATTAAATTTGTAAGGACAGTAGAATTATTAGTCAAAAATAAACGCGTAATTCTTAATAACTTTTAGATAAAACAGTTTAATTTTTTGATTGTGGAGTTTTTTTATCTATTTACATAATCTACATAGTTTTCAACTTCAGCATTCTATTTACATATTTACCAAGTATATCGTACTCAATATTTACAATACTATTTTCCCCAACATAGCAGAGATTAGTGTGTGACAACGTATATGGAATAATGGCTACTGTAAACTTATCCTTATGTACATTGAATGCAGTGAGGCTTACACCATTCACACAAATGGATCCTTTTTCAATAACCAAAGAAGCAAATGACTCATCAAAAACAAAGGTGAATTCAATACTTCCATCCTTATTTTTTTTATCCGTACAAGTTGCTATGCCATCCACATGACCCTGTACAATATGACCATCAAGACGGTCGTTCATTTTCATCGCTCTTTCCAGGTTGATCCTATCTCCAGGTTTCCAATCCGAAGCATTGGTTTTCCCTAACGTTTCCTCTATGGCAGTTATGGCATAATGGTTTTTATGCACTTTTTCAACCGTCATGCAAATCCCGTTATGGCTGATACTTTCATCAACTTTAATATGGGAAGCCAGGTCGCTATGGATCTTAAAAGTCCGGTTAGTACCATTTATTGAAATATCTTTTATATGGCCGATAGATTGTATAATTCCTGTAAACATGATGATAAATATTTTTAGGGAAAACGGATATTTATTTTTTGTCTTAAAATGTAAATAAAATCTTTATCTTTGCCATCCTAAAAAAACAAAAGGTAAATTTTATGTTGATTATTGATTCTAAAGATTGCGAAAATATCGATAAAGCGCTTAAAAAGTATAAGAAAAAATTCGAAAAGAGCCGTACTCTATTGCAACTGCGTGAACGCCAGGCTTTCATGAAGCCTTCTATCAAAAATAGAACACAGAAGTTAAAGGCTGTCTACAAACAACAAATTGCGAGCGGAAAGATTGAAATTTAAGCTCATCTTCTAACATATTATTAAACCGGATAGTGTAACTTTACTACTACCGGTTTTTTTATGCAGCCAACACAGCCAAATTCCATACAAAAATTCCTTGATTATCTATCTTTTCAAAAAAGATATTCTCCAAATACGGTAATTTCCTATGAAACAGATCTGTTGGCATTCTTTGATTATCTTCTGTTAGAATACGAAAGCAAAGAAGTGAAAGATGTATCCACAGTGATGGTAAGATCATGGCTTGCTCAATTAAAAGAAAAAAAAAATTCCGCTAAAACTATTAATAGGAAAATTTCTTCCTTAAAATCATTTTTTAAATACTTATTGAGAAATGAAGAAATTCAATCGAACCCGGCTGCTGTTATCCAATCCTTAAAAGTTAGCCGTAAGCTGCCTGCATTTATAGAAGAAAAAGATATTGCCAAAATATTTGTTCCAGGCGTATTTGCCGATTCCTGGGATGGTAAATTGAATAGGTTAATTTTTTCAATTTTATATAATACCGGCATCCGTTTAAATGAATTGATACATTTGAAAGAGTCTGATATTGACAAATATTTATCCTGCATAAAAGTTCTTGGAAAAGGTAATAAGGACAGGTTGGTTCCTGTAAGCAATCATTTAATATCTGAAATAGATAGTTATATAACTGATAAGCGATTGAATTTTCCTGGGTTAGAAGTGCCGTATTTGTTGCTAACACATAAAGGGAAAATGCTTTATCCAAAATATGTATATAATATGGTTAAGCTTCAATTAGGCAATGTGAGCACTATGGAAAGAAAAAGTCCGCATATACTGCGGCATTCCTTCGCTACTCACCTAACAAACCATGGAGCGCAAATAAATGCAATAAAAGAATTGTTGGGTCATAGTAGCTTGGCAGCCACCCAGATTTATACCCACAATAGTATTGAGAAGTTAAAAGAAGTTCACAAACAGGCGCATCCCAAATCATAAAAGAATTTATTTAGGAAGAATTGCTTTAAAAATTATCGCTATTATTTTCTAATTTGCCTAATTTTAAGGACATTTTTATATCACAATTAAATTGTTAACTATGAGGGTAAATATCCAGGCGCATCGCTTCACAGCAGACTCAAAACTAATTGAGTATATTGAGAAGAAAGTTTCCAAAATAAGTGTTTTCAACGACAAGATTATTAATGTAGGTGTATTTTTAATACTCGATAATGTGGCCCATAACATAAAGGATAAAGTGGCTGAAATACAAGTAAGAATACCGGGTCATGACTTTTTTGTTAAACATTCTTCCAAATCGTTTGAAGAAAGTTTTGATGCAGCACTGGATTCATTAATGATGCAAATGAAAAGAAAAAAGGAAAAAATGACTGCATAAAATCAGAATTAGAATACTGAATTATTTATTCTTTTTTCATTGTTAAATATTAAGAAACATATACGATGAAATGGTTTCTTTTTAGTCCTAAAAATATTTTTATTTCAAAATTTTTCCATTAACTATTTTCCATTACCTTTGCCTTCCAAAAAAATACCCTTGGGTGTTTTTTTGTTTAAGTTCATTAGTTATTAGGGAAATAAGTGCCAGTGTAGCTCAGTTGGCCAGAGCAGCTGATTTGTAATCAGCTGGTCGGGGGTTCGAATCCCTCCACTGGCTCTTAGATTTAGGTTCTTTATTTAGTGTTGAAATTGTTAAATTTTTATTGCTTTATATAACTTAATATCGCGTAGAATTTTGGGCAGATGGCCGAGTGGTTAAAGGCGACAGACTGTAAATCTGTTCTCTTCGGAGTACGTAGGTTCGAAACCTACTCTGCCCACAGTTAGTTTTTTGAAATAGTATTTGTAAAGACATCTTTCACCAGGTTGTGGGATCTAAGAGTTAAAGCACAAGCTGTTGTAGCTCTGGGATAGCGAATCCCGATAATAATCGGGAAGGTGGTGAGTTCAATTCTCAACCTCGAAAGAAGAAAGTTATTTGAAATGGATTGTTTAGGACTTCTTTCAACAAGCTGTTGTAGCTCAGGGGTAGAGCACTTCCTTGGTAAGGAAGAGGTCGTGAGTTCAATTCTCATCAACAGCTCTG
>JBDTEF010000102.1:0-4168 GCA_039922615.1 Ginsengibacter sp. | reverse complement strand
TAAGGTTTGCATTTGCAGGATTATTGTTATTTACACGCTCTACTTCTGTTTCATAACCTGAAAAAGTTACGGTTAGTGAATATCCTCCATCCGGAAGCCTGATAGAAAAATTACCCTGTTCATCTGAGGTGACCCCAAGCGTTGTATTTTGTGCAAATACGGAAGCACCTTGCAAAGGAAGGCCGGTACTTTTATCCACTACTTTACCCTTAACTTCATACCGGCCATTTTGTGCTGACACAGAGATACAAAATAGCATTGATGAAAAAATTAAAAAAAATATCACTTTAGAACATAGAGCAGTCAACAGTTTCATAGGAAAATTTGTTTTATTAAAGATGGTATTTAACTTTCATCAAAACGCATGTTCTTTCAATTGTTTTTTCAATTTTAGTAAATTGAAATTCAGGAAATGCCTTCAATATTTTAGCATTATCAAAATATGATTTTGTTTGTGCAGTATGTGCTGTTTCTTTTGTGAGCAAATGCTTCTTTCCTGTAAATAAGGATTTAACAGCTTCCATCCGCCAGACCACTTCTGATAAAAAAGGAGTTACTTTCTTGTAAGGAGGTTTTTTGTAAAATTGATTGGCAATCATGGTAAAGATGTCGCGGTAAGGAACATTTTCACCATTTAAAATAATTCTTTCAGCAGATATTTCACTTCCCATCAGCAAGATCATTGCCTGTGCCACATCGCGGACATCTACAAAACCAGAAACGCCCTCTGTATACCAGGGAAATTCATTGTATGCAGTTTTAAAAATCGACATAGAACCGGAATCCCAATCATCACCACCAAAAATAATTGTTGGATTTACAATCACGGCATTCAGTCCCTCTCCTATACCACGCCAAACCTCCATCTCTCCTAAATATTTCGATTTTCCATACAGGCTATTGCTGGTTTCTTCTGTCCAATACATCGTCTCATTCAGCAATTCACCTTCCCTTATCCTGCCAAGTGCGGAGACCGAACTCACATGCACCAGTTTTTTTATTCCTGCATCCAGGCATGCATTGACCACATTGGCCGTTCCGTCAATATTCACATTAAATAATGCATCCCTATCCTTTTTATCAAATGAAACCAGGCCGGCACAATGATATACGTGAGTTACTGTTTCTATTACTTCATTTAAGGCAATCACATCTAATATATCAATTTGAAATGTTTGCAGATTTGCATGCTGCATAGTAACAGGAGTGGAATTATATATTGCCTTAACCTTAAAACCCTTGTCCAGCAATTGTTTCACCAATTCAATACCGAGCAGGCCGGATGCCCCGGTAACTAAAAATGTTGGGCCTGGATCAAAGGCATAATTATCATCTTCGTTTGGCATCATATAAAAATAAGTAACATCTTAAATAAGAATGGCTAAGTGTAAGAGTAAAATCCTTTCCCTGTTTTTTTACCCAACTCTTTATTTTTCACTTTCTCTATTTGAAGAGAAGAAGGTGCAAACCTCGGCGCATTATCATATGCTTCAAATAAACTTTCAGAGACTGCCAGGTTTATATCCATACCTATCAAATCCATCAATTTAAAAGGTCCCAATTTAAAACCGGAAGCTTCCAAAATTTCATCAACTTCTTCAAAAGTTGCTACACCTTCTTCTACCAATTTCATAGATTCAAGGTAGTAATGTCTTGCGACACGGTTGGTGATAAAGCCTGGCGCATCTTTACACAATACAGGCTGCTTACCGAGTTGACGGCAAATCTCAACAACCTTTTTTGCAACTGCATCACTTGTCTGATCTCCTTTCACCACTTCGACCAATTTCATAATGTAAGCCGGATTAAAAAAATGCATCCCAACTACACGTTGCGGAAAAACAATTTCATGCTGAAGAGCTGAAATAGAAAGTGAGGAAGTGTTGGATGCAAAAATTACCTCTTCACCATTGAATTTAGACAATTCATTAAACAAGTTAATCTTAGCCTCAGGTTTTTCTACAATCGCCTCTATAATGAGTATCCCCAAACAATCCTGTATGTCGGTTTTAAAATTCAAACGGTTAAAAATGGCCTCTTTTTCAGCAGGTGTAATTTTACCCTTATCTAAAAGATATTGCAGGTTCTTTTGAATTGACTTTTGCGCTTTTATCAGCACAATTTCATTCACATCAAAAAGAATCGTTTCAAATCCACTTTGTGCAGCAACCTGGGCAATTCCACTACCCATTGTACCGGCACCACAAACGCAAATAGTAGCAATCATAAAATAGTTTGGTTAAAGATAAACATCAGACGGCACTCACAAACTGGTTTAAAAACCGCACATCATTTTCACTGAAAATGCGTAAATCTTTTATCTGGTATTTCAACATGGTAATTCTTTCAATGCCCATTCCAAAAGCAAACCCGGAATATTTTTTCGAATCAATTCCGCAGTTTTCAAGCACATTTGGATGCACCATTCCACAACCCAAAATTTCTACCCAACCTGTATTCTTACATACGTTACACCCGCTACCACCGCAGATCAGGCAACTTATATCCATCTCGGCACTTGGCTCTGTGAAGGGAAAATAAGATGGCCGAAAACGTATTTTTACATCTTCACTAAACATCTCTTTTACAAAGAAATAAAGCGTTTGTTTCAAATCAGCAAATGACACATTATCTGAAATATATAAACCTTCTACCTGGTGAAAAAAACAATGTGCACGTGCACTGATCGTTTCATTTCTATACACTCTTCCGGGGCAAATAATACGAATAGGCAATTTCCCTTTTTCCATTTCTCTTACCTGCACGCTGCTTGTGTGCGTACGGAGCATCCATGCAGGATCCTGTGACACGTAGAAGGTATCCTGCATGTCTCTTGCAGGGTGATTCTCTGGTAAATTAAGCGCGGAGAAATTATGCCAATCGTCTTCTATTTCCGGACCTTCTGCCACCGCAAATCCCAGCCTTTGAAAAATTGAAATAATTTTATTTCTTACAATACTTATTGGGTGTCTGCTTCCTAATGAAAAAACATCTCCGGGCAAAGTAAGGTCAATGCCACTACCTTCATTTTGCACTTCTTTCTCACCCGAATTCTTCATTTCTTCCAACTTACTTTCTGCAAATTGTTTGAGTTCGTTTAATAGTTTACCTGCTTCTTTTTTATTTTCAACAGGTACATTTCTCATTTCACCCATGAGCGATTTTACCTTTCCATTTGATCCCAGGAATTCAATCCGGAATGCTTCGGCCTTATTTTTATCCGTGGTTGAAAAGCTGGCTATTTTTTCCTTTAAATCCTCTATTTGCTTTTTCAAATTGTCCATATTGGCGAAGTTAAGTGAAACAAATATTTCTACATCGAGATTTAGGTCTAAGTAATTGACGAAACATTTTAAATAAATAGTAAAATAATTTTTGTCTTTTCTTTTTTTTGGTTTTTATCTTATAGGTTTGCGCAAAAAGCAATCGCCCGATGCATGATTTGAATGATTACCTGACCCCTGTAAATGTTGCTTATCTCAACAATGATTTAAAATATTCCGAAAGCCAGTTTGGTAATACCATTAAAATATTTGATGAATATTTACCTGACCTGCAAGGAATAGATATTGTTATTATCGGCATCAATGAATTTCGAGGCGAAGGATTTATTGCTGATGCAAATAGCGCTGATGCGATAAGAGAGCAATTCTATCGCCTGCAATATTGGCACAAGGATATTTCAATAGCTGATTTTGGAAATGTAAAAAGTGGAGATTCCCTGGTTGATAGTTATTCTGCGGCAAAAATCGTCATCGAAGAATTGCTGAAATTGAAGAAGACTGTCATTATTCTAGGTGGCTCACACGACAATACGCTGGCGCAATACAATGCTTATAAAAGTTTGGGTAAAATAATTGAAGCAACAATTGTTGATGCCAAAATTGATTTGAAAAGTGAATCAACAGCAGCTTCTGAAAATTTTTTAATGGAGATGCTTACTGAGGAACCAAACATGGTACGCCATTATAATCACATAGGATTTCAAAGTTATTTTGTATCACCAAAAATCCTTGAAACTATTGATAAGCTTAGGTTTGATTGTTTTAGGGTTGGAATGGCAAAGGAAAACCTGGAAGAAATGGAACCAGTAATCAGGAATACTGATTTGATGAGTTTCGACATTTCGGCCATTAAAAACAGCGATGCTCCCGCCTCCTATTGCAGT
>JBDTEF010000101.1:0-6834 GCA_039922615.1 Ginsengibacter sp. | reverse complement strand
GCAATTGGCGTTAAAAAAGGTATTAAAAATGCGATGATAAAAAAAAGGACGCACGCTCCAGTAGCCAAATAAAATCTTTGGTGCAAATACAAATCGCCAAAATATTTTTGAATAAAATTCAAGAGGATTTTTTTACATTTTTACCTAATACCCACAACCTACAACCTACTACCTAAACCCTATCTGGGTACCTCTATATTATTAATGATATTCATTACTAATTCATCTGCAGAAATACCTTCCATTTCCTTTTCGGGTGTAAGGATAATACGATGTCTCATTACAGGCAAAGCCATTTCTATAATATCTTCCGGCGTTACAAAGTCTCTTCCTTTGATGGCCGCACTCGCTTTGGAAGCTTTTAAAATTGCCAATGAAGCACGTGGTGAAGCGCCAAGGAAAAGAGAAGGATTATTGCGGGTTGCATTTACAATTTCTGCAATAAACCTGATAAGCTGGGGCTCAATAATTACTTCGTTAATAATATTCCTGTATTCGAGTATCTGGTGGGTAGTAAATATTTTTTGCACATTATTCAATAAGGTATTTGGAGTGACGGATTGCTGGTTCATTAAAATGTTTACTTCATCGTCAACTGTAGGATAATCCACAATAATCTTGAACAAAAAACGATCGAGCTGCGCTTCTGGAAGACGGTAAGTTCCTTCCTGTTCAATCGGATTTTGCGTTGCCAATACCATAAAAGGAAAATCCATTGGATAGGTATGGCCATCGATTGTGATCTGCTTTTCTTCCATCACTTCAAATAGAGCAGATTGGGTTTTTGCGGGAGCACGATTAATTTCGTCTATTAAAATAATATTACTGAAAATGGGCCCTCTTTTAAAATCGAATTTCCCTTCTCCGGGGTTAAATACAGAAGTACCTAAAACATCGCCCGGCATCAGGTCTGGCGTAAATTGAATTCTTGAAAATCCAGTGTCAATTATTTTGGCCAACAACTTAGCAGTAAGTGTCTTTGCTACACCAGGTACGCCTTCAATTAAAATATGGCCGTCGCTTAATAATCCAATTAATAAAAGGTCGATCATTTTATTCTGACCCACAATTACTTTACCTATTTCATTACGAATGTCAATCATCCCATTATTCAACATGCCGATATCTATTCGTTGATGAAATATACTATCAACGTTTTCTATCCTATTATTTTCTTCTATCATTTTTATTTTTATTAAAGGATTCTATTTGTTCATTCAGGATTAATAATTCATCGTCTGTAATCTCTTCTTTCTTTTGAATAGCATGAATTGTTTCTACTAATAATTTTACTTTTTCCGAGGCAATCCCACTTTTTCCTGCCAGGGAATTGATCAATTCATTGTTGTTCATTTCTCGTTTTAAAAAATAATTATTGCGCAGATTTTCATAAAAATAGGTAATCATTTTTTCTGCTATTCGCTTATTATTTTTATTTTGAAAATAGAGCTTTCCGATTGTTTCCGTAAATTCTACCGTTGCATTATTATTCGCTATGATCTTAGGTATTATTCTTTGTTTTCTTTTTACATTGGTTACAATGAATAATAAAATACAAATTATAGTAATTAAGAATGCCGCTAATAATGCGGGATGCTTTTTTACAACACCTAAAGATGAAAAGTCTTCATTTTCTGTATCTTTTCCATTTAGTTTACTTTTATTTTGCGCCAGGCTTTTATTTTTATAGTATTCATCCCAATATATGATGGATGGCGACTTATCCAATGTGCCGAGAAAATTTTTTAAGTATTGCTTATTGTTTTTTGTCAATAAAAAATAATTAGAAAATGCGCGTGGCGCGGCATTCATAAAAACACGCCCTGAATTCAATTTTACGCTCACAAAATCAGGTAATCCATTTTCATTATAGGCCAAAATCCTGGTAAATTCTTCATCATAATTTGAAAAGAAATTTAAAAACGGATAATAATAATAGCCAAATGAATCTTTTTTGGTTTCGGCACTTATTTGGTTTAAAATTTCAACATGCGTATTTCTCATTTTCCCTTTTATCTCTGCCAGGGTCTCCTGTGCTCTGTTCATCGTCAGATAAACTGTTTCCAATAATTTGGTATCAATATAATCCGCAGCAATAAAAAGATCATTCCCCGCGCTTACATAATTGATCATATCCAATACCTCTGCATCATTTAAAATTAAATTTTTCGTTACCAGGAAATAAATTGAATATTTTCCTTTCAGGTGTCCTTCCACCTCAATGGGTGAAAGATTGGTAAAATCAGCATTATTAATTATGATTTTAGACTCGGGAAAAGTTGTCTTTAAAACATCAAAAGTAATACGGCTACCAAAGGGTAATGCATCATTTTTACTATATGTTTCCAGGAGAGATGGTAACTCCTTATCACCTTTATTAAAATTACAACTGCAAACACCTGCAATTAGCGCAATAAAAATCCAATATGAACGACTATTCTTCAACAACACATTAATTAATAATAGATAAAAAATTCTCAAATTCCTTTTTAAACTGCTGGTATTGGTCTTTATTTATTTCAAATTTTCCATACCAAACATACTCATATATGCGAGCCAGTGAGGCAAACATTTTTTGTTTAGATCCGGCTGGTATTTGGTGTAGATAAAATTGATTTGTTTTGTCAGGTGCAAATTCAATGACGTTAATATCATCAAGAGTTTTTAGTACCTGTAAAAAATAATGTTTTACAGCCACGTTGAAATGCTCATCTGCTTCAGCCTTCCGGATCAATAAATTATATTGATTTACATCCATGATTTCCAGCTCACCATTCTCATTTTTTTCCGTCGAAAACCTATTTCTTCTTTTGGAGAAAACAATATTTTTTAAAACCAGTTTATACACAAGGAAAAGTATGATAATTACCGCTATCAACTGAAAAAACAAACTAATTCCTGAAGAAGCAAGAAAATAGTTTGACAAGGAATTGTCTCCGGAATTTCGATTTGTTTTATTGGTATAATTCTTTTCCTGGTTAATATTGATCGTATCAGAATTCATACCCTGCCTGGTTCTTAACAAACTATCCAAATAAAGCATGTATTGAAATTCAGATCCCTTCTTTATATCATTAATTGTTGAAGTATCACCATCAGTATATGTTTTACCGGTATTTTGTCCACGTACAAGCGCACTTACAAACAATAAACCAAGAAACACTACAATTTGAGCCAATCTATTTTTCATAAGGCTTCCCATTTTGTAGAATTTTCCCTTCCCACAAACTAAAACCCTTTTTCTTTAAGCGCAAAGGGTAAGCAATAAAATACCACCAGATCAAAAATAAAGAGCCCAATAAAATCATGGCACTTACCGGAACAGGCAAACCAATATTCGATCCGTTATGCTGAAAAGTATTACTCATTAAATGGGTAATATAACTTTCCAAAAACGCTGCAATAATAAAAAACGGCACAAGTGCAATACATATTTTTATAGCATCTTTAGCACTGCGCAAAAAAGCCTGCCTCCTGGTATAGGTTCCCGGGAATAACCATCCTGTACCAATAATAAAGCCTGCACATGAAGCGATTACCAGGGAAGAAATCTCAATGGTACCATGTACCCAAATTACCATAATTGACTGCCAACCCAAACCCTGGGAAAAGAAAATATACTGGAAACAGGCAAGCATTAAACCATTGGACCACATCGAAAAAAGTGTTCCTATACCAAGTAGTATTCCTGAAATTACGGTTCTAAAAGAAACATTAATATTATTGTAAGCGATCCTTACAAACATGGAAAATTGGTTATCATCTTTATATACACCAAAAGGATCTCCTGCCCTGATCCTTGATATGGTTTCGTCGTAATAACCGGTTTGCACATTGTGATCAAAGTATTGCCTGGCATATCCCGGATCCATGATGGATGATAGTATTCCCACTGTAACTATGCCTATGAATAATAAAAAGGTGAAGAGTAAAACCTTGTGATATCGCCTAAATAATAATGGCAATTCATATTTCCAAAAGAGAAGAATTCCGGGTAAACTTTGCTTTTTATTTTGATAAATACTTTGATAAATAGTTGCGGCCAGGCCATTAATCCAATTGGTAACCTTGCTCTTTGGATAAAAAGTTTTAGCATATGATAGATCATCCAGGAGCGTAATAAAACGATCAGCCATTTCATCGGGATCGCCGGATGTCGCCTGTTGGTACTTATTCCATTTCTCCACATTCTTCTTTATAAATTTCGCCTCACGCATAATTAAAAATAAACCAACCATTTGAAAAAAGAATAAAACTACCCAACAAATCAAATAATTTCTGGTATTTTTAAAAATACAATCATTCTATGAGCCTTATAAAAATAGCAACGATATTCAATATAGACCTGGAATTTGAAATTGCTGAATTATATAAAAGAATTCTTGCTTACCTGGTCGATCTCACCATATTGGTTATATTTTTTATAAGTATGAAAAACTTTTATTATGGTGGTGTATCATACGATAGCGCCTATCTTGAAGGGCATATTGGACTTGATATATTAACCATTTCATTGCCAATGTTACTATATGCGCCCGTTTCAGAAATTTTAATGAATGGACAAACGGCAGGAAAGAAAGTTTTCAATATCCGGATCATCAGTCTCGATGGTGGTGAGCCATCCGTAGTACAATACCTGATCAGGTGGATATTTAAAGTTTTTGAATGGCCATTTTTTTTCGGTTATATTTTTTATTCCGGGGAAGCGCTGGTTTCCTATATTTTTACTACACTTATGCTTGGCGCTTTTGTCGTATTTATTATTGCTATCACAAAAAAAAACCAGCGCCTGGGCGATTTCGCTGCCAATACTGTTGTCGTGAATACAAAGTCACCTTATTCGGTAAACGATACCGTATTTATGAATATTGCTGACGACAATTATATAGTCACTTATCCGGATGTATTGATGCTCTCGGACAGGGATATCACCATTATTAAAAATGTAATGAATCAATGGAAAAAAGAACACAATCATGAAACACTTGACAGAGTATCTGTGAAAGTGAAAAAGGTTTTAAAAATTGAAAATGAAGAGAAGTCTATTATCTTTTTAAATACCTTATTAAAAGATTATAATTTTTTGGCAGGGAATTGATTACCCTGAATATAAAACTGCTTTTAACTAAGCACCCTCTTTCACAATAAATTTTTACAACTTTGCAGTCATTATGCTTTTAATATATCTACCACATCTTACTGAAAGAAGTACATTTATTTTTAGGCAAATTTTTGAGTTTCAGTTAGGAATTCCCTATTCAATTTCCTGTAACAAAGAAGAATTTTTATCCTACAAAAATGAGAAGATATGTTATGATAATGAACGTTTTTCTGATGATTTTTTTATAAATGCGAATGGAATTTTATCTGATCATTCATTAAAAGGCTGGGAAATTCTTATTGATGAAATAAACGGCAGAAAGGTTTTATTTCCCAATAAAAATGACGACCTGGGATTCGATATTTTTTCAGCTTCATTTTATTTATTGAGCCGGTATGAAGAATATTTACCTTTTAATGAAGATGCATTTGGACGATTTCCCGCTGTTGAAAGTCTCGCCTTTAAAAATGAATTTTTAAATATACCAATTGTGGATCTTTGGATCCAGGATTTCGAAAAAATATTGACCAAAAGGTTTCCGAAAATTCCCATTAAAAAAATTTCATTCCAGGCCATACTCACCTACGATATTGATGTTGCCTTTAAATACAAAGGGAGAAGTTTTTGGAGAAATACCGGGGCAACAAGTAAAGATATTTTTAAGTTCAGTTTTCTAAACATAAAAAAGAGATGGCAAGTGAATGTACAGAAGGCAGATGACCCATGGGATGTTTATGATTATTTGCTGACTACAACTCAAACATTAGGGCTACATTCTATTTTCTTTTTTTTATTGGGAAATAAAGGAGTGCATGACAGAAATCTTGATTTTAAAAATAAAGCAATGAAAACGCTTATTTTGAAAATCAAACAACAAACCCAAATTGGCATTCATCCTTCATTGATGTCTAACAAGGAAATTAGTTTACTGAATTTGGAAAAAGAAAGGCTTGAATTGATCACCAGTGAAAAAGTGACAAAAAGCCGTCAGCATTATCTAAAGATTAAATTTCCGGAAACATACCAAAATCTCCTATCTGCTGGCATAAAAGAAGATTATTCATTAGGCTATTCAGAGATGCCGGGATTCAAAGCAGGCACTTCTTTTCCCTTTTTTTTCTACGATTTAAAAAAGGAAGAAATTACTGAATTAAAAATTTTTCCGGTATGTGTGATGGAAGCATCTTTTAAATATTACCTGGGATTAAAACCTGGCGAGGCTTTAAAAGAAATTATCAAATTAATTGATGAGGTTAAAAAAGTAGGTGGTACTTTTATTTCCATCTGGCACAATGATAACCTGGCTGAATCTATAAATGGTAACAGCTGGCGCGATTGCCACAATAATATGATCCAATATCTAAAAACCCAAACGCAAAACTGACCGCTGAAAAACCATCCAAAAAAGTGACAAGGATCATATTTACAGTCACAAATGACCTGACTTATGATCAGCGGATGATTCGTATCTGTAATAGTTTAGGAAGTGCAGGATACGAGGTCTCATTAATTGGTGTAAGACGTAAAAATTCTATCCCGTTAATTCATCAAAGTTTCAATCAAAAAAGATTACCGATTGCTTTCCAGAAAGGCCTTTTATTTTATTTGGAAATAAATATAAGGCTGTTCTTTCACTTACTATTTAAAAAGGCAGAAATATTTTGCTGTATTGATCTTGATACAATGTTGCCCGTTTATTTTGCTTCAGTTTTGAGAAAAAAAATCCGTGTATA
>JBDTEF010000100.1:0-13631 GCA_039922615.1 Ginsengibacter sp. | reverse complement strand
TTTATGGCTAAATTACAACTGAATCAAAATTCAGAAATCGAATGAATTGGATAGCACTTACCCAACTTATTTATTTTATCATAATGATTTTGGTCATTTTAAGGGTGTTGTATGATACGGAAAGTGGATCAAAAACATTGGCATACATCCTTTTTATTGTACTGGTACCATTGGTGGGCATGCTCTTTTATTTTTCTTTTGGCATCAATTATCGAAAGCGAAAACTGTTTTCCAAAAAGTTGATAAAAGATAAATTGCTCCTGGAAAAGGTGCAACAAACTATGCGGCATTATGCAGAAAAGGTATTTGATTCCGGTCTGCTGCCAAATGAGCAACAAAAATTAGCGAAGTATATAGAAACATCTAATGAAAGCCCTGTAATGGGTAATAATAAAGTGAGGCTTTTATTAAATGGAGAAGAAAAATTTCCTGCACTTTTGAAAGCCCTGAAATCAGCCACTACGCACATTCATATAGAATATTACATTTTTGAAAATGATATTACCGGAAACTCTATTGCAGATGTGCTTATTCAAAAGGCACGGGAAGGAGTGGCCGTAAAATTTTTATATGATGATTTCGGAAGTCACTCACTGGGAGAAAAATTTCTCAAAAAACTAAAAGATGCCGGCGTAGAAACAGCCCCTTTTTATGAGATCAAATGGTATGCGTTTGCCAACAGGATCAATTACCGGAATCACCGTAAAATTATTGTGATCGATGGCAAAATATCTTTTGTCGGCGGAATAAATATTAGCGATAAATATAGAAATGATGGAATGAAGCCTAATCCACTTTTTTGGCGTGATACCCATTTAATGATTGAAGGCCGTGCCACTTTTTATCTACAATATCTTTTCTTATGTGACTGGAATTTTTGCCATGCTGAAAAGTTGGAATTTGTGACAGCATATTTTCCTGATTTTCCCGATGATGAAGAAATAAAAAATGAGTTAGTTCAAATGGTTGCGTCAGGACCTGACTCAGATTTGCCGGTTATTTTATATTCATTAATGGAGGCAATCTCATCCGCTAAAAGAAATATCCTGATAACCACACCTTATTTTATTCCCGGTGAAAGCCTTCTTCAGGTCCTGATCATCGCAGCAAAAAGTGGTGTGGAAGTTCAATTGCTTATTCCGGGAATCTCTGATTCTAAAATAGTAAATGCCGCTGCACGATCTTACTACACTTTACTTGTACGCCATGGTGTTAGGATATTTGAATACCACAAAGGTTTTGTACATGCAAAAACGATCGTGATTGATGATTCGTTATCTCTCATTGGATCTGCAAATATGGATTACAGAAGTTTCGATCTCAATTTCGAGGTGAATGCATTGGTCTATAGTAAGGAAATCTCTCTGCAACTTCGAAATGCATTTGAGCATGATTTAAATAATGCTGTAGAAATTGATAGAGAAAAATGGCTTGGCAGGCCTAAGTATATTCATCTCTGGGAAAAATTCGTTCGCTTACTAGCTCCTTTTCTGTAATGAACGACAATTATATATTTTTAAAAGATATTTATTAACCAATGATAAACTTTTTTCGGCCCGCTTTTGGGAAAGGCCATTAGTTGGTTTACTAAAAAATATAATGTCAACAAAAAAAAATTCACTTATGAAAAATTTACTTACTATTTCCGCAATAACTATGTCTTTTCTGTTGGGATGTACTTCAAATCGTACACTAGTCCAACAGGAAGCAAATAACAATATGTATGCAGATTCATTACAGACAACTGAAATAGCTAATAAATATTGGAAGCTGGTAATGCTTGATGGTAAAATGATCACAATGGTGCCCAACCAGGAGAGAGAAGCTTATTTCACACTAAAGACGGATCAAAAAATGATTAATGGTTTTGCAGGATGTAACTCCTTCACCGGAAACTACACGCAGGAAAATGGTGGGAGAATTCGCTTTTCTCAAATGGCTACAACTATGAAAGCCTGCCCTGATGTAAACATAAATGAAGGAGATTATCTTAAAGTCTTTGAACTTGCTGATAATTATACCATTCATAATGATACACTTTTTTTGAATGTCGGCAGAAGAGCACCACTCGCCACATTCGCGGAAGTTTATTTACAATAAGTAATTATTTTATTTAGACCAGGTAATGAATTTTAATAAACGTAAAAAAATTGTATGAATACAAAACAATTATTTGATTTATCAGGGAAAACAGCCATTGTTACAGGCGGTGGAAATGGCATCGGTAAAGCAAGTTGTAAAATACTGTCAGGTTTTGGTGCTAATGTAATAGTATCAGATTATAAGGTGGAAGATGCGCAAAAAGTAGTAGAAGAAATTGTAAAAGACGGCGGAAAAGCAACTGCAATCCGGTGTGATGTAACGAATGACGATGAATTATTTAATCTTGTAACGCAAGCTGTACAATCATTTGGCGGCCTTCACATCCTTGTAAATAATGTTGGCGGTGGCGGAGCCGGGAAGGAAAGTCCCTTCGATATCTCTGTTGAGCAGTTTGAAAAAGTGTATAAAATGAATGTATTTAGCATGTGGCGTATGTGTCAATTGGCGGCCCCTCACATGATCAAAGCAGGGTATGGTAGTATCATCAACATGTCATCAATGGCCAGCATTAATAAAAGTCCTGCGATCAGTGCTTATGCTTCTTCCAAAGCTGCCATCAATCATATGACCAGGAATCTCGCTTTTGATTTTGGTCCCGTTATTCGTATCAATGCTATTGGTCCCGGGGCCATCCGTACTGCGGCATTACAAAACGTATTAACGCCAGAAATTGAAAAAAGAATGTTATCACATACACCTATTCACCGGCTTGGCGAAGTAGAAGATATTGCAGGAGCTGTGCTATATTTTGCTTCACCTATTTCCAATTGGGTAAGTGGACAGGTTTTATTTGTAAATGGTGGTGGCGTACAAACTTTGGATTGACAAATCACCTCAATAACTTACTTAACCTTGAAAAGAACATTTAAATGGATTACCTCGTGGCGTATTTATTTTGACCATAGCACTAACAAAAAATCCCGAAGAAAATTCTTCGGGATTTTATATATATGTAATAATTTTTAATTCCTTCTTCCACCAAATAAACGCAACATAAACAAGAATATATTAATAAAGTCAAGATAGAGTGTAAGTGCACCGAGTATGGACATTTTTTTCGTATCATTTGCAGATACTCCTTCGTATTCGATTCCCTCTCCTATCCTTTTTAATTTTTGTACGTCATAAGCAGTAAGTGCTGTGAAAACCATAACGCCAATAATACTGATGATATAATCCATCTGGCTGCTTTTCAAAAAGTAATTGATCACCATCGCAATTAAAATTCCTATAACACCCATCATCAGGATTCTGCCAAATCCGCTCAGATCCTTGCCGGTGGTGTATCCCATAAATGCCATTACACCAAACATAGCTGATGCAGACAGAAAGCAACCCAAAACAGAACCTGGTGTAAAGGCAAGTAATATAAAGCTGAAACTAATTCCATTGATCATAGCATATGCAAGGAATAATGCTGTCAATGCCGGTGCAGAAAGTTTTTGAAAACCAAAAGACATGAGGAGCACAAATCCCAATGGGGCAAATAAAGTGACCTTTCCTAATCCGGTTAAACCTGTGTCGGAAACGAGATATGACATCCATTCCATGTTAGATGAAAATTGCCACGCGAATAATGCTGATACGCCCAAAGCAATAAACATCCATAAGAAAACATTCGAAAGGAATGACCTGGAGGCTGTCTTCTCACCTATAGGAATATAATTGATATTCGTTATGTTAGTATCCTGATTTCGTAGATCCATGTTGTAATTTTTTTTAATTTTTAGTAAATTTAATAAGCAAATCAATACGATGATTCATTATAAAAATAAATAAGAATAATTTAAGAATGTTGGTATTTTTTATCCCTTCATATTAGAATAATAAAATTTTATTCTACGTCGAACCAAACCTTTTTTTCATTATTCCAGTCACCATTGTAATTGATGGTGACTTCCTCCCCCTCCAAAATTTTTCTTACCGTTCTTACCTGGATCATCTCATTGTCAAAATCCATAAAATATTCACAATTGCTGGTATAACTATGATTATAAACTGAGATGTAGCCCAATGCCACACAACATCCTGTGTTTTCACTTGTATCACCTTCCGCACGCCATTCAAAAATATAATCGTGCAACAATGTTTTATCAAGCAACGTCCTTTCATCCGCGCTCATTACAATTACCGGCGATTCTTCAATCACCACATCTGCTGCAATATTTCTGGTTGTAAAAAGCCCTCTTCCCTTTTTTGAAGTTAGCTTTATAAATAAATAAGGTTTTATCATTCCTGAATAGCTTGTTCAATGTAAAATAAATTAATATTGCAACATAACCTGTAATACATTCAATGCCATGACCGAAGAAGTGATTTCCATACAGGACGAATTCGAAAAAATTTACGCCACAGGTGATGACCATGCTTTACATGAATTTCTGGATGACCAGAATATAAGTGATGTCGCAGAACTTCTCCAGGATAATGATGACAGCGAATTATTGATATTGCAGCATTTGTCGCTTCACAGGGCTTTAAGTGTTTTTAAAATATTAGAACATTCCAACCAGAAGCGTATTATCAAGAATTTACCTCCTTCAAAAAGTGCAGAGATTCTGAATGAAATGCAGGCGGATGACCGTACATCGTTCCTGGAGGATTTACCCAATGAGGTAGTACGCGAACTGATAAAAACGCTGGTGCCGGAAGAAAGAAAGATCACCTTATCTCTCTTAGGATATCCTGAAAATAGCGTAGGAAGGCTGATGACACCGGATTATGTATATGTGCATGAAGATAACACGGTAGCAGAAGTGCTGAACATCATCAGAAGTGTCGGAAAAAATACAGAAACAATTGATGTGGTTTATGTAATCAATAAACACGGGGAATTGCTGGATGATTTGAGGATAAGGGAATTCATTCTTGCCAATCCTGAAACAAGGGTGAGTGAGATGATGGACGGTCGTTTCATTGAATTAAATGTACACCAGGACCAGGAAGCTGCGAGTGATGTATTTAAGAAAAATAACCGCGTCGCCTTACCTGTAGTTGATGATTATAATGTGCTTTTGGGTATAGTGACCATTGATGATATATTATGGATAGCAGAAGAAGAGTTCAGTGAGGATATGCAGAAAATTGGTGGTTCCGAAGCTTTGGACATGCCCTACCTGGAAACGCCATTGCTGATGTTGGTAAAGAAAAGAGTCGGATGGTTAATTATTCTTTTTTTAGGTGAAATGCTTACTGCCACTGCAATGGCTTATTATAATGATGAAATGGAAAAGGTGATAATTCTTACCAATTTCATCCCGTTGATTATTAGTACAGGTGGTAACAGTGGCACGCAGGCTTCTACTTTAATCATCCAGGCAATGGCGGTTGGTGATATAGAATTAAAAAATTGGTGGCGGGTAATGAAGCGTGAAATCCTTTCAGGGCTTATGCTTGGAACAATCCTGGGCATTGTCGGATTTTTTAGAATCGCAGCATGGAGTTATCTAATGCACCAGGGTATAATCACAACGTACACTTACGGTCCGCATTGGGTACTCATAGGATTTACCGTGAGTTTTTCACTTGTGGGCGTCGTACTTTGGGGCTCATTGATGGGCAGTATGTTACCCATTGTTTTAAAAAGATTGGGCGCCGATCCCGCTTCGTCCTCTGCGCCATTTGTGGCTACTTTAGTAGACGTAACCGGATTAGTGATCTTCTTTAATGTGGCATTGTATTTTCTAAAAGGAACGCTGTTGTAAATCATCAATGATGAATGATGAATGATGAGTTATGAATTATAAATTATTAATCCTGTCACCATTCAATTACTTTAAGGTTTAATAATGCTTGTTTTTATTCAACATTCATCACACATCATTTATAATTTCTTCATTCATCTTTCATAACTCAACATTCATCATTTTTCTTCCATTCATCTTTCATAACTCAACATTCATCATTTTTCTTCCATTCATCATACATCACTCATAATTATTAGTAAATCCAGCATTCATCATTCATAACTCATCATTCATCATTTTCCTACCATTCATCATTCATAACTCATCATTTATCATTTTCCTACCATTCATCATTCATAACTCATCATTCATCATTTTCCTACATTCATAATCCATCATTCATCATTAACAAAGCTCCCAACATATTTAAAATCCTAAAACCTTACCGCGGACTCATTGCCGCATTATTGTTTTTTGCCTTGTTGAGTAATGGAATCAACCTGGCCATTCCTAAAATTATACAAATAGGAATCGACGATTTCTCCCACAGTAACTGGGATTTCAAAAAAATAATTACCTGGTTTTCTCTCGCAACTGTTTTCATTTTTATTTTTACCTATGCGCAAACGATCATTCAAACTTACGCTTCAGAAAGAGTAGCGCGGGATTTGAGAAGCCAGCTGATCAATAAAATTTCTCAACAGGATTATGCCTATATCCAGGAACATACATCCGGTAAATTATTAACCAATTTAACGTCAGATGTAGATGCCATTAAGACTTTTGTATCGCAGGCAATTGTATCTATTGCATCTTCTATTGTATTAATTATTGGCGCGTCAATCTTACTGTTGAACATTAATGTAGGATTAGGTCTCGCAGTTTTAACCATTATTCCAATCATTGCTATTTCCTTTTTCTTAGTATTTAAAAAAGTAAAGACTTTATTCAAAAAAACCCAGGAAGTCATTGACTGGTTGAATAAAGTTATTAACGAAAGTATTTTGGGTGCCGCATTGATACGCGTTTTAAATGCCCAATTTACAGAGTATAACAAATTTATGGATGCCAATTTACAGGCACGCAATCTTGGGTTATCCATATTGCGATTATTTGCTACACTCATTCCAGTAATTGTATTAACTGCCAATCTTGGAAGGCTTGCTGTGCTTGGGTTAGGTGGTCATTTTGTGATAAATAATACCATGTCTTTAGGAGAGTTCGCCGCTTTTAATAGTTACATTGCTATACTGATATTTCCTATTTTGATCATTGGATTTATGAGTAATGTAATAGCGAGAGCATCTGCTTCTTATCAAAGGATTTATGCTATTTTGGAAGCGCCAACCTTTGAAGATGCAGGTATGGTTTCAGCCCCATTAAAAGGCAATATTGAATTTAGGGATGTCAGTGTTTATTATGGTGAAAATCCTGCCTTAAAAAATATTTCATTTAAAATAGATGCCGGTACCAGGACAGCAATCATTGGCCCGACAGCCGCCGGAAAAACACAAATTCTTTACCTTTTATCAACCTTAATAAAACCCAAATCAGGTTCTATTTACTATGATGGAATTAATATTATAGATTACAACCAGGAAGCACTTTTAAAACAAATAGGTTTGGTTTTCCAGGACAGTATCATTTTTAATTCCAGCCTTCGCGACAACATTGCCTTTAAAGACCAGGTAAATGAAACAAACCTTCAAAAAGCAATCGACACATCCCAATTGGAAGATTTTATTCAATCGTTGCCAGGTGGATTGAATACAATAGTATCTGAAAGAGGCACCAGTTTATCCGGTGGCCAAAAGCAACGAATCATGCTGGCACGCGCCCTGGCAATAGATCCTGTCATTTTATTACTTGATGATTTTACTGCAAGAGTGGACAACCTCACCGAAGAAAAAATTAGTGAAGCTGTCAGGAAGAATTATCGTCACACTACCCTTCTTTCCGTAACACAAAAAATAGAAGGAATAAAAGAATATGACCAAATTATCCTATTGATGGAAGGAGAAATTATCGCAACAGGAACACATGATGATTTATTGCAAAATTGTCCTGAATATGTGCAAATTTTTAACTCTCAAAAAAGTACAACGTCATTGGAAAAGGAAAGAGAAAAAGGTGAATAGAATATAAAAAAATGGAGTATAATTTAAATATCGAACAAAGGTCTTCTACTGCTGCAGCATTCAAAAAAATGCTGGGCTTTATGAAGGGTGAACGATGGCATTTATTCTTCGCACTTTTTGTGATGCTACTGAATTCCGGTATTAGCATGCTCACTCCTTACCTGATCGGATATACCATTGATCACTATATTGTCACCAAAATTTATAGTGGCCTTATTACCTATTCTGGCATTTTATTTGGCCTTTATTTAGTGTCGGCAGTTACTGATTATTTTCAGACAAAATTAATGGGAAGCATTGGCCAGCGTATGTTATACAGTTTAAGAAATGAAGTATTTAACAGGATACAAAGCCTACCGGTGGCTTTTTTTAATGAAAATAAAGCTGGCGATCTTATATCAAGAATTAATACAGATACAGATAAAGTAAACCAGTTTTTTTCCCAGTCTTTGATGCAGTTTGTAGATAGTATTTTTACGATGGCTGGTGCAGCGGCTTTCCTATTATCTATCCAATTAAATCTTGGTGGCGCAGCCTTATTTCCGGCCATATTTATTTTGATATTTGTAAAAATAATAACGCCCTTCGTCAAGAAAAAAAATGCGGCCAGTGTAAAAAGTACAGGGGGTTTAAGTGCTGAAATCCAGGAAGGACTTTCGAACTTCAAATCTATTGTGGCTTTTAACCGTCGCGGGTATTTTAGAAATAGTTTTGAGGTTGCCAACCAATTGAACTTTAAAAATTCAGTAAGTGCCGGATTGATCAATACTGTATTCATTCCTGTGTTTACATTTTTTTCCAATATTGCCCAATTGATCGTACTCGCATTTGGCATTTATCTAATCTCACAAGGAAATTTTACCATTGGTTTATTAATAAGTTTCATCGCATACACCCAATACTTTTACCAACCCTTAAGACAAATAGCTTCTCTCTGGGCCAATTTTCAAACGGCAATGGCATCCTGGGATCGTATTTCTGTAATATTGAATTTACAATCAAACCTGGCTCAAATACCGGATACATCTGCATCTCAGCCAAACGCTCCCCTCCTTCAATTTAAAAATGTTTCATTTCAATATCCGGGTGGAAAAAAAGTGCTTCACCATATCAACTTTGAATTGGAAAAAGGAAAAACCTATGCTTTTGTAGGTCCAACAGGTGGTGGAAAAACCACGACCGCTTCACTCATTGCAAGATTATATGACCCTTCTGAGGGCGAAGTGCTTTTAGAAGGGAAGAATTTACAATCCTATTCAAATGAGGAAAGAAGTAAAAAAATCGGTTTCATTTTGCAGGATCCTTTTCTGTTCAATGGGACTGTAAAGGAAAATATTTTATATGGAAATGAAGAATATAAAAAGATGGCGGACAGCGAATTTGAAACCTATTTAAATAGTATTGGTCTTCATGAATTGATGCGAGGATTTGAAAACGGCCTTGATACAAAGATCATGGCTGGCGGTGAGTCCATGAGTTTAGGAGAAAAACAATTACTGGCATTTGTCCGGGCTATATTACGCAAACCAGCATTATTAATTTTGGATGAAGCTACTGCCAATATTGATACAGTGACCGAAAAACTATTGGCAACCATCATCGAAAAACTTCCGTCTTCAACTACAAAAGTGATCATTGCACACCGGTTAAATACCATTCAAAATGCAGATGAAATTTTCTTCATCAACACAGGTGAAGTATCAAATGCAGGTACATTTGACAATGCTATAGAATTATTAATGGCGGGAAAAAGAGAGAGTTGAGTAGGAGGTAAATATTAGTAAACTGCTATCTTTTATATTTCTGGCAGTCGGTCTTGAACGATGAATTAACCTAAAGCCAGGAAAATTGTGTAGTTGAAACAGCAAGTTTAGAGGTCGCCAAACCAGGAAGGTTTTGATTCAGAATCACTTTTAATAAAAGGCTCTCAAATAAACCTTCTTGGTTTTTCTACTCATTTTAAAAGAATTTCTTTGTTTCCCACCTACTTTAAATAAAACTTCCTAAAGAAACCTACCAGCCTTGCCATCATGTCGTTTATACAACTTTGTAGCGCGCCAGAGCAGTATGAATTTGAAATACGCCGGCGAAAGTTGATTAGCCGGTATAATTGTAAATCTCTTTCTTACATTTGCAGCTTAAAATTTGAACCTGAACACTGCTATGAAAAAAATGTATTTGGCCATTCTTTTGGCTATGGTATTTTCGGTTGGATATTCTCAGCCAATACTTGAAAAGATTAAAACGGTTGAAAATGAAATTAAGGTAACAGATCAGCAAAGAAAATTGCTATTCAATGAACTGCAGCAATTAAAATTAAACAAGATAGATTATGACCTCGATGAGTTAGGATTACCTACTGTCTTCCCCAATGAACAATTGGTAAAACACGCCGCTTTCTATTTGGATTATGCAGAGAAATATGAAGTTGCCCGTTGGGTGGCACATATTATTTTACCGGACGTTATGCTGGGAACTGTAACACGAACCAACGATTTCCGGGTAGATTCTTCTATAACTTCCGGCAGTTCAGTTGAAGCAGATTATTATTTAAAGAAAATGAATGCAGATAGCACATTTACGTATGATGGTTTTGGCTATGATCGTGGACACCTGGCACCTTCAGCAGATTTCCGATGGTCGCAAACGGCGTTGTCGGAGTCTTATTTTTATTCCAATATGACTCCGCAATTACCTGTATTCAACAGGGAAGGTTGGGGTGAATTAGAAGATGCCATACGTGGATATCTTTATAGAAATCCAGGCACTCAGTTGTATGTGGTTACGGGGCCTGTCTTAAACGATAGTTTACAGAAAATTGAAAGAGGCGTAAATAAAGTTTCCATCCCTAAATTTTTTTGGAAAATTGCACTAGATTTAAAAAACCAACGTGCAATCGGATTTATTATGCCCAATGCAGAAATTACCAAACCCCTGCAATCCTTTGCTGTGCCTATTTCTGAAGTAGAACAGAAAACAGGATTGCAATTTTTCACCAAACTTACGCCTTCAGTGAGACAAACAATCATTGAACAAAAAAACATTAGGGACTGGCTTCCTGAAAAGAATTTTGCAGATGCTGAAGTGATGAACCAGGAATTATTACCCCGGAATATTTTTAATACAGAAGTAGCTAAAAACTATATTAATTATAATAATGACATTTCCGTTGTAGGCACTGTTGTTGGCGCTCGTGTAAGCAAAGCGGGAAATATTTTATTGAATTTAGACAGGCAATTTCCCAAACAAATTTTTACTGTTTTTATTAAAAAGGAAAAAATCGCAAACTTCAGTTACAGTCCTGACAAAGAATTGATCGGTAAAGTTATTTTAGTTACCGGTAAAGTTGTCGGCCTAGACGGTGTTCCTGCTATGTTTATAGATAAAGAAGATGCCTTAAAATTATATCCCCCAACAAAGTAACAATTTTATTAATTGAACAATTTTACTTGTTTCTTTCTTCTATTTTTTATAATTGCATTGAAAGAAATAATTTATTCCAAGTAATGGTATTTCGGAAATTTTGCAGCGCCGGCAATTTTTTATGTTTCTAAATTAGCAATCAAAGGTCAGTATATTTCTTTCCCATAAACATTGCGACAATTGTCTATAAACCACAACCAGTTTAGCGGTCGGCTAACCAGGAAGGTATTGATTCAGACTTACTTTTAATAAAAGGCTCTCAAATAAACCTTCCTGGTTTTCCAATCACTATAAATGAAAATTATCAAAAAACAATCTGCCTTTCCATCTTGTTGTGTGTGTTATTTTGTTGCGCGCCATGGCAGTATTAATTTGAAATGCAAAAACAGTTATACCTCCTATTTCTTTTAAAATCTTTTCATTAAATTTGCGACCTAAATTTAAATAGTATGTGTGGAATTGTCGGTTATATAGGTCCAAGGGAAGCTTATCCAATAATAATTACAGGTTTAAAAAGACAGGAATACCGTGGCTACGACAGCACAGGAGTTGCGTTAATAAACGAAAATGGTCTTGAAGTTTTTAAGAAGAAGGGTAAAGTGGCAGAACTGGAAGCCACTTTGTTAGGCAAAAATTTACACGCCAATATTGGTATCGGTCATACGCGGTGGGCTACTCACGGCGAGCCAAGCGATTTGAATGCCCATCCTCATCAGAGTAATGGAGGCAAGTTAGCCATCATACATAACGGCATTATTGAAAACTATGCCCAGTTAAAGAATGAGCTCCTGAAAAAGGGGTATAAATTCAAGAGTGAAACTGATACCGAAGTATTGGCTAATTTTATAGAAGATATTTATATCAATACAGAATGTCCGTTAGAAGAAGCAGTACGCCTGGCATTAAAAAGAGTTACCGGTGCTTATGTGATTCTGGTATTGGACGAAGACCATCCTGATACGATAATAGCTGCAAGAAAAGGAAGTCCCCTGGTAATAGGCATTGGCAAAAATGAACATTTTCTTGGTTCGGATGCTACGCCCATGTTGGAATACACCAAAGAAGTCGTCTATGTAAATGATTATGAAATCGCCATCATTAAAGCCGATGAATTGATATTGAAGAATTTGGGGAACGAAAGACAGATTCCATATATCACCAAACTCGACCTGGAATTGGCAGCCATTGAAAAAGGTGGATATGAGCATTTCATGCTCAAAGAAATTAATGAACAACCTTCCACCATTTATGATTGTTTGCGTGGTCGCCTCGATCCTGTTGCCGGCACAATTACCATGAAAGGCATTGAAGATCACATGGATGCTTTAAAAAGTGCACAGCGATATATTATTATCGCCTGCGGTACCAGCTGGCATGCTGCATTGGTTGCGGAATATGTGATTGAGGAACTTTGCCGCATCCCTGTGGAAGTTGAATATGCCTCGGAATTCAGGTATAGAAATCCAATCGTAAATAAAGGCGATGTGATCATTGCTATTTCACAAAGTGGGGAAACAGCAGATACATTGGTAGCTATTGAGAAAGCGAAAACCCAGGGTGCATTTATTTTCGGAATTGTAAATGTAGTTGGCTCTTCTATTGCCCGGGCCTCTGATGCTGGCGCCTACACACATGCAGGCCCGGAAATTGGCGTTGCATCTACAAAAGCTTTTACTGCACAGCTGGCCGTATTGATGATGATCGCTTTGAAAATTGGAAGAGAGAGAAATACAATTGATGAAACCAGGTACCGAAACCTTTTAACGGAACTCCATAATATTCCGGAGAAAGTAGAAGCTATTTTAAGAAATGCAGATCTGATAAAACCAATTGCAGAAAAATACAAAGACGCTAATAACGCACTTTATCTTGGTAGAGGATATAATTTCCCTATTGCCTTGGAAGGCGCATTAAAGTTGAAAGAGATTTCCTATATCCATGCAGAAGGTTATCCCGCAGCAGAGATGAAACACGGCCCTATTGCCCTCGTAGACGAGAACTTGCCCGTAATATTTGTCGCAACAAAAGATGAATACCATGCAAAGATTGTCAGCAATATCCAGGAAATAAAAGCGAGGAAAGGAAAGGTAATAGCGATAATTACTGAAGGCGATGAAATTATACCCACGATGGCAGATGATGTATTTATGGTACCGCCTGCAGATGAAATCGTTGCACCTCTCTTAAGTGTAATTCCATTGCAGTTGTTGTCTTATTATATCGGCGTTTTAAAAGGCTGTGATGTAGATAAGCCGAGGAATTTGGCAAAAAGTGTGACGGT
>JBDTEF010000099.1:0-4304 GCA_039922615.1 Ginsengibacter sp. | reverse complement strand
CATCACGCAATCATCTCGTTGTGAAGGAATATGGCCGCCACATACAAAAAATGGTTGAATACCTTCTTACCCTGGAGGACAGGGAAAAGCGAAACAGGAATGCTTTTGGCGTAATTGAATTAATGGGATTTTTGAATCCACAGGTAAAAACGGTGGAGGATTACAAACATAAATTATGGGATCATCTTTATTTAATCAGTGATTTTATATTGGATGTAGACGGTCCTTATCCCATGCCAACTCCGGAAGAATACAGGGCAAAACCAGATCCTATTCCTTATCCTAAAAGACATCCGAAATACAATCACCTGGGTAAAAACATAGAGATTGTAATAGACAAGGCCTTGAAAGAAGAAGATCCTGAAAAGCAGCAAGGGTTGGCAAATGCCGTTGCTTATTATATGAAGTTGACGTATAGTAACTGGCACAAAGAGCTGGTACATGATGACAATATTCAATCAGAATTGAAATCAATTACACATGGTGAGTTGGAATTCAACGCGCGTCCGTTCATCAAACATCGGGTAGATAACAGCCGTGAAGAATTTGTAAGTAACATTGGCAAGCACCCGCGAAAGAATTTTGGCGCAAGAAATAACAGGAATAGCCAGGGCCAGGGCCAGGGGCGTGATTCCAGAAATCCAGGAGGAAGTCATAATAACAATAACAGGAAGTTCGTTAAAAAAAGGTATTAACCTTTTGGATAAATATTAAATAAATTGCAGCCCCGTTGAAAAGCCGGGGCTTTTTATATCAGTAATTAAAATATTATGGGTTCATTTGAAGTGATTGGTGGCAAAAAATTGAAAGGTACAATCATACCGCAGGGAGCTAAAAATGAAGCCTTGCAAATTATATCTGCTGTATTGCTCACAAATGAAAAAGTAACCGTTTGCAACATTCCCGAAATCATCGATGTAAATCTCCAGATTCAATTATTGCAGGACCTGGGCGTAAAAACAGAAAAAAAGAACGATCATACTTATACTTTCCAGGCGGATGAAATAAATGTGAATTTTCTATCTTCTGAAGAATTTAAAAATAAAACAGGCCGACTGCGTGGAAGTGTAATGCTTGCCGGGCCTATGCTTGGTCGTTTTAAAAAAGCGTTTATTCCAAAACCTGGAGGAGATAAAATTGGTCGCAGAAGATTAGATACCCACATTATTGGATTTCAAAATCTTGGCGCCAGGTTCGATTTTGATTCAGACGAATCATTCTTTCACCTGAGCACTGACCAATTGATCGGTGCTGACCTTATATTAGATGAACCAAGCGTGACAGGAACCGCTAACTTAATTATGGCATCTGTATTAGCTGTTGGAACTACCACCATTTACAATGCTGCCTGCGAGCCATACATACAACAGCTTTGCAAAATGCTAAATAGCATGGGTGCGAAAATTTCGGGGATTGCAAGTAATTTATTGACAATACATGGCGTTGAAAAAATGCATGGCACCACGCACACCATGCTTCCCGACATGATAGAAGTAGGATCATTCATTGGCCTTGCGGCAATGACGCAAAGCGATATCATCATTAAAGGGGCAGGCGTAGCACATTTGGGAATTATTCCGGAACGATTTGGTCAGCTTGGTATAAAAATGAATATAACCGGCGATGATATTCATATTCCCGAACAGGATGTTTATGAGATAGAAACATTTCTGGATAGCAGCATGCTCACCATCACTGATCATCCATGGCCGGGACTTACACCGGATTTGTTGAGTATTATTCTTGTAGTGGCTACACAGGCAAAAGGCAGTTTATTAATTCACCAGAAAATGTTTGAAAGCAGGTTGTTTTTTGTAGATAAAATAATTGAAATGGGCGCACGTATTGTACTCTGTGATCCACACCGGGCGGTAGTTGTAGGCCTGGAGAGAAAATTTCCATTAAGAGGAATTACGATGAGCAGCCCGGATATAAGAGCAGGTGTGGCTTTGCTGATTGCGGCTTTAAGCGCAGAAGGTAAAAGTACCATTCAAAATATAGAACAGATAGACAGGGGATACCAAAATATCGACGAAAGATTAAGAATGTTGGGTGCTGATGTGAGAAGGATAAATTAATATTAAATGGATTTAATGCTGACTAATATTTTTGATCGCACTATAGAAATATTTAGATTTTGGATAAGTTTTAAAATCCTGTAATTCATATCAGAAAAGGGTTATAACGAATATTTATTATTAAAACAATCATTTTTTATTATGGGAAAAGTAAATCTCGAACAAAAATTATCATTGTTTTCAGATCATTGGAATCCAAAAATTGTGGGAGAATTAAATGGCCAACATGTAAAATTGGCCAAATTAAAAGGAGAATTCATCTGGCATAAACACGATAAGGAAGATGAACTGTTTTTTGTAATAAAAGGTATTTTGAAAATGGAGTACCGTGACAAAACCGTTATTATCAATGAAAATGAATTTTTGATAGTTCCGAAAGGAGTAGAACACAGGCCTGTTGCAGATGAGGAGGTTTCTATAATGCTGTTTGAACCAGTCGAAACTTTAAATACAGGAAACGCAGAAGGAGAATTGACAAAATACGTATTGGACAGAATATAAAATTAAATGGCAATTTTTTTTAGATAACAGGCAAAATGCAAAATGGATTTTCGTAAAATATTGATGTAATACCAAACAACTATGGAGAAAGAGTATCATAAAATAATTCTGATAACAGCACCTTCGGGTTCGGGCAAAACCTCCATCGTCAAACATTTGATGGAACAAAATCCAATGCTTGCATTTTCCGTTTCAGCGACAACCAGGGCGCCACGGGATAATGAAAAAGATGGCAGAGATTATTATTTTCTGTCAGAAGAAGCATTCAAACAAAAGATGGTCAACAAAGAATTCCTGGAGTGGGAAATGGTGTATGAAGGGAAATACTACGGGACGTTGAAATCAGAAATGTCGCGTATCTGGAGCGAAGGAAAAGTGCCGGTACTTGATATCGATGTACAAGGTGCCATTCATGTGCAACAACAATATCCTGTAAATACAATTTCATTATTTATCCAGGCACCCTCATTTGCAGAACTAAAAAGACGTTTGCAAAGCCGTGGATCAGAAACCGAAGAAACGCTAAAGGCAAGATTAAACAAATCCACTTATGAAATGAGTTTCAAAGACCAATTTGAAAACATCATTATCAATGAAAATTTTAAATTGGCCTGCAAAGAAGCCGAAGAAATTATCCATTCGTTTCTAAACAAATAATATGCTTGTTCATTTCTAATGGTTAAATTTGAATTATGGATTGGATACCAATAGCAGCCATGATTTCAGCCGCTCTTCTTATCGGTTTTTTCAGTGGAATAGAAATAGCTTTTATTTCTGTAAGCAAGCTTTCTGTAGAATTAAAAAGAAAACAAGGTCGCTATTCCGGTAAGATATGGTCAGCTTTTATGGAGAAGCCGCCTCGTTTTATTGGTACTACGCTTTTGGTTGTCAATTTATTGTTGGTTATTTATGCTTTACTCTGGAGCAAAGCCCTGCAAAGTATTTGGATCTATTGGGGTCTGGAAAATCCTTATGTACAATTGGCTGCTGAAACTGTTTTCGCCGCGTTCATCCTTATTTTTATCCAGTTTCTTTTTAAAGCCTTCTTCAGGGCAAAAGGTAACCGCATCATTGGCAGCGGATTTATTGCCTTTATCGTCAGTACATTCTATTCCCTATTCACCTGGATCGCTGTCTATCTTGTAAAAATGGCAGAATGGATTTTAAAATACATTTTCAATGTAAAATTGCAGAACAAGGTGGAGTCATTTATTAAAATTGACCTTGATCATTATGTTCAGCAAATTAAGATGAATGAAAATGATGATAGCGCAGAAATGAACAACGATATATTTGAAAATGTATTGTCTCTTTCTGAAACAAGGGTTCGTGCCTGCCTGATACCCAGAAAAGAGATTATCTCAATAGATATTCATGCCTCACTCGAAGAATTAAAAAAGAAATTCATAGAAACAAACCTGAGCAAGCTTATTGTTTATGAAGACAATATCGACACTATAAAAGGATATATTCACCAGTTGGATCTATTTAAAAATCCCGAAAATCTCCGGTCAATTTTATTAGAAATTCCCAAGATTCCGACGAGCATGAATGCCACGGATCTCATTAATAAATTTAGCAAAGAGAGAAAAAGTATTGCCTGGGTCATTGATGAATTCGGTGGTACTGCCGGCATCATCACCATGGAAGATTTACTGGAAGAGATCTTTGGTGATATCTACGATGAATATGATGTAAAAGAAGATGTGCCTGACTCACAGATTG
>JBDTEF010000098.1:0-2899 GCA_039922615.1 Ginsengibacter sp. | reverse complement strand
AATAGTGGAATTCTTGGTGCTGCCTCACTTTATTATGACAGGCACTTGTAAGTATTTAAAACGGACTTTTAGTAAACTTACCAAAAATGCAAATGACAATGAACTTGTTATCAAAAATAAGTAACCTATAAAACTTAAAAATAAACACTTCGGACGTTTAGAGAATTGTTAATAAAAAGAAAACAAAACGTTAATAGTGACAGTTAAATTGTTTACCTTGGAAGTATTCAAAGAATTTTTTAAAATTGCTGACAGTAAAAATAGGTAGAAATCAGCCACTTAAATTAAACTGACAACATAGCAAAAGAAGAGAATCCAGGAAAATGGACGAGTTAAATTTGGTAGTGGAAGTTTCTGACATTTTGTTTTGGTTTCTAGAATTTTGAGTCATTAATATGAACTTTTCAATTTAATTGCAAATGTCATTTTATAAATATATACCAGGCGATCAGGTGCCAATAACTAATGAGCAGCTACTTCAGCAAATGGCTTTAGGAGACAGACAGGCATTTACGGAGATCTACAAGCGTTATTGGGAAGAATTATTCATTACAGCAGCCAAAGCTTTACGTGGAAAAGAAGAAGCCGCAGATGTGGTGCAGGATGTTTTTCTTTCCTTGTGGAAAAGACGAAATGAATTAAACCTTTTGGGCTCACTTGCTGCCTATTTGCATACCAGTGTACGTTATAAATGTATCCATTACATAGAAAAAAACATTACCCGCCGGGATTATATTATTCAATTGGAGGAATTGATCGTAAATGAATACCCGGCAAACGCAGAGACTACTTTACAATTGAAAGAAGTGCAACAAACAATTGATAAAACAGTTGCAAAGATGCCACCTAAGATGCAGGAAGTTTATAAACTAAGCCGGCAGCAACAGCTCAGTCACAAGGAAATTGCAGAAAATATGAGTGTTTCTGTAGAAACCGTTAAAAAGCACATTCATCATGCGCTGCATTTGATAAGGAAGGATCTGCCAATTCAAACAACAATCCTATTTATTTTTGAATTTTATTCGTGGTGTTAAAAAAAATTAATTTTTTATACCCCCTAAGCGATACCTGCCGGACTATATTAGGAAAGAGATAATTTAATAATGGATATCAACCAGGCCAAAGAGTTATTGCAAAGGTACCAGTCAGGAAGTTGCACAACTTCGGAAAATGATTTGGTAGAAAGTTGGTATCAACAATTAATCGATACAGGAGAATGGCAATGGGGAGCCGGCGAGAAGGAATTGAAGCAACAAATTCTAGAAGCACGTATCATGAAACAGATTGATAATATGCCAGAAAAGGTAAAGTCTATTGTTTCTTTCTCTCTCAGTTTCCGTTGGTGGGCTGCTGCATCTGTGATTCTTTTGTTAGGTGCTTTCAGTTACTTTAAGTTCTTTGACAAAACAACAACCATAACTCCAAATCTAAATCCTGTTGCGATAGTATTACCTGATGATATTAAAGCCCCGGAATCAAACAGGGCAATGATCACGCTTGCAAATGGAAAAAATATCTATTTAGACAGCGCAGGTAACGGATTACTGGCCTTGCAGGGAAATGTAAAGTTGGTGAAATTAGCAGAGGATGAAATTGCTTACCAGCAGGAAACAGGAAATATAAGCGGAGAAATGGAATATAATACGCTTTCAAATCCTAATGGAAGTAACGTCATTAATGTGGTACTTACTGATGGTAGCAAGGTCTGGCTGAATGCCGGTTCGTCATTAACCTATCTTGTTTCATTTATTGGAAACGAAAGAAAGGTTTCTGTAAAAGGTGAGGCTTATTTTGAAGTCTCCGGCAGTCTGTCTGAAGAGGGAAAGAAGCGCCGGTTTATAGTTGAGAATAGTAACATGCAGATTGAAGTTTTAGGTACACACTTTAATGTGAACACATTTGGAGATGATGGCGACAATAGTAAAGTAACGCTTTTGGAAGGATCAGTGAAAATTAATAATGGGCATGAAAAGGGTTTACTAAAGCCGGGTCAGCAGGCATGGGTGAATAAAAAAGTAAAAATTCTGAATGACGTGGATTTGAATAGGGTAATGGCATGGAAAAATGGTTATTTCCAGTTTGATAATGCCAGTCTTCAAAATGTATTAAAACAAGTTTCCCGATGGTATGCAATTGATGTTGTATATGATGGGCAGAACCAGCAGAGAAAATTTATTGGGGAAATTCAAAAAGACTTAAGCTTGTCAGAGATGCTCAAAATATTAGAAAAGAATAAAGTTCATTTTAAAATAGAAGGGAAAAGACTCAGGGTATTACCTGATTAAAATAAATAAAAATGTAAATAAAATATACAGAATATCTTTTTGGATGACTGAAATGAAAACAGGAAAGTGTTGAAGCCACTTCCCTGGTAAAAGTTTTAGTTGTACAGATTGTAGAAATCCTGGATGGAATCGCTATTCATTAACTAAAATTGAAACAAAGCTATGTATTTTAAGGCCAACTATCAGCAGTGTGAGCTTTTCAAAAAGATGCTGCTATTTATGAAATCTAATTCGTTCTTTCGAATTGGAGACCAACTCACCAGCAGGAGAAAAATTTTTCTAAGTATGAAAATCGTAACCTTTCTATTACTTTCAGCTTGTCTTAGTGCAAGTGCAGGTGGAAACGCACAGAAAGTGACATTCTCACAGAAAAACGTGAAGCTCGAAAAAGTTTTCAGGGAAATCCGGAAACAGACAGGTTATGTATTTTTTTACGATGCCCGCCTGTTGGAGGGAGCAAAATCAGTAAATATTGACCTGAAAGATGCATCAGTGGAAGAGGCATTAAAAGAAACTTTGCAGGGGCAACGCCTTGATTTTTCTATTGAGCGTAAAACGGTTACAATTGTTCAAAAACCGGAGATAGCCAGGTCTGTTGTGAATGTCACAAAATC
>JBDTEF010000097.1:0-6069 GCA_039922615.1 Ginsengibacter sp. | reverse complement strand
AAAATG
This sequence comes from Ginsengibacter sp., assembly GCA_039922615.1. Taxonomy (GTDB): domain Bacteria; phylum Bacteroidota; class Bacteroidia; order Chitinophagales; family Chitinophagaceae; genus Ginsengibacter. The sequence continues at coordinate 6,063 of JBDTEF010000097.1, read as the reverse complement.
TAATGATGAATTTGCGGGAAACCATTTGGACATTGCACAAAGAAGAAATTACCCTGCTAGAATTTTTCGATAAACTCAAAGCATACGTGCTTAATATATTACATCTAAAGCCGGGGATCGTCTTTAAAGCAGAAGAAAAAATAAATTCAGAATTGGTATTAACACCTCTGGAAACGCTGAATATTTTTCGCATTTGCCAGGAATGTATAACCAATGTCGTAAAACATTCCGGTGCTACTTTTTTAAAAATTTTAGTTTATTCTGATGATAAATCGTATAATATTTTAATTGAAGACAATGGCAAAGGATTCAATACTGAACAAAAATTAAACGATCAGTTTGGATTGGCCAATATGAAATACCGGGCTGAAGAATTGAATGTTAATATATCAATTCAGTCTGAAGAAGGAAAAGGGACCAGCATTTTAATCAGTAAAAAACCTGTTTAGCAAATTGAAAATCCCTAATAGGTTTAATACCTACATCCTGATACTCATCCTACAACCTAAAATCTACTTCCTAATCGCTACAACCTAATCCCCAATTGCACTTAAAATAACGCATATGCGTTACTATTTACAAGAAGAAAAACACCAACTTTGCTTTCTGACTTTTAATTATTGATGCTTACCAATGACAATTCCTATTGCTATAATTGATGATAATTTTCAAAACCGGCGTTCACTCGCAGAGAGATTGGAGGCATCTCAAAACATTGAAGTAAAATTTACAGCAGTCAATGGAAATGACTTCCTGGAAATTATGAAAAATCTCAATTCTAATGATTATCCACACGTTATTTTAATGGATATAGAAATGCCCGGCATGAATGGGATTGAAGCAGTTCGTTTAGGAAAACAACTTTATCCGCAAATAAAGTTTTTAATGCTTACCGTTTTTGATGATGATGATAAAATTTTTGAAGCAATAAAAGCGGGTGCAAGTGGGTATTTATTGAAAGATGAAAAAGTGGTAAAAATAATTGAATGTGTACATCAAATAGTAGAATTAGATGGTGCACCAATGAGTCCTACAATTGCAAGAAAAGCGATAAATATGCTGATGAATGCCGGGGAATCCAATGTGAAAAATTCAAATTCAAGACCTCTCCAAAATATTTTGAGTGAAAGGGAAATGGAAATTTTAAAATTGCTTGTTGAAGGAAATGATTACAGGGCATCTGCAGAAAAACTTTTTTTAAGCACACACACCGTGCGCAAACACATTGCTAACATTTATGGAAAACTTCATGTAACCTCAAAAGCAATGGCCATCCACGTTGCCAATAAAAATAACATGTTCAATGGGTAGGTAATTGTGTATCCTATATTTCATCTCACAAATTATGATTGGCAGCATTTACCAAATTTGCCACCAAAAATGAATTTGAATAAATTCATCCAAAAAATGAAAGTGAAAATTGAATTCGAAACACAAACATTGATTCTATAAAATCAGGAGTGGTATTTCGGTCTCATAACTCATTTTCTTCGTGTGGCTAATCCCGAAGATTCGTTGGAACAAATTGCGTTTACGCCCTATCATTACAAGCAAATCAGAAGGATGATCTTCCAGGAAATCTTCAATGCCATCGTCAACCTCATCATCTTTAATAGTATAAAACCCGCAGTTTAAATCTTCAAAGGCAGATGCAGTATTGATCTTGCCTGTGATCTCGCTACCGGAGAGTTCCGAATCCATTTTTCTGACATTTAGTATTTGGATAAATGCTTCATTTTTTTGCGCAATATTTCTTAACAATGAATAATCGCTGTAATTAGTCTCAGCTTCGAAATTAGTCGCTAAAGTAATCACTTCAATATTTCTGAATTGCACATTTTCAGGTAATATCAAAACGGGTACAGAGGATTTACCCATGACAGAAGTAGTGTTGCTGCCAAATAAAGAATTACTCTCTCCTTTTCCTTTCATACCCATGACAATTAAATCTGCATTTTCATCCTTGGCGAAATCTAAGATTGCGGGTGTGGCCGTACCTTCTCTTACAACTCCCCTGATCCTTATGGTATACTTTTTACGAAGGGCTTCCACATATTCATGCATGATATCTTTTTTTATATCCCACAACTCTTTCCCCGGCTGAAATACAAAACCAGACGGCATCTCATCAATACCAGCGGGATTTATATATGCGTGAATCAATATCATTTCACACCTATAAATATTTGCCAGTGATGCAGCATAATACGAAGCATTATTAGAGGCGTCGGAAAAATCAACTGGTACCAGGATTTTTTTCATAAGTCATTTTTTAAGTCTTCGTAAAATTACATTTTCCACTTGCAAAAAAATATGATCATGCTCGCATTTAAAGATGATTATAGTCAGATATTGATTTTCTTTTGATCAAATAATTCTCTTTAATAAAGATTCTATAATCAAAGACTTTTTAAGAATAATTTACTGACCTATCATAATCATTCGTTCTATCCGGCAATAAAAATTGTTTATTTTGCATTAAGCCTTGGATGGGAATAAATGCCTGTTTTGATAGTTCCATTTCTCTCAATAATTAGAATCAAAATAGTTTCTGAAAAAAGATTTAAATCAAATTAGAAAAACAGGTCCTTTAAAGGCAGGTATTTTAAATTTGACTTTACTATCAAAAACTTAATAAAAAATAAAAACTCTTTCAATGAAACTCATCAGGTTCGGAAAAAAAGGTTTTGAAAAACCGGGAATAGAAATCAATGGCAAACGATTGGATTGTTCAGCACATTTTGCAGATTGGAACCATGATTTCTTCCAGGAAAATGGAATTTCAAAATTAAAAAAACTGTATTCCGAAACTGGAGAAAAATTGCCGGAAGTCAATAGCTCAATTCGTTTAGGAAGTCCTGTTGCAAGACCCGGAATGATCATGTGTATTGGATTGAATTTTTCTGACCATGCGGCAGAATCCGGCATGCCTTTGCCAACGGAACCCATTCTTTTTATGAAAGCAACAAACACACTTTCCGGCCCAAATGATGATGTTTCAATTCCTCCAAATAGCAAAAAAACTGATTGGGAAGTTGAGTTGGGAATTGTGATTGGTAAAGATTGTTATCAATTGAAAAATGACGCTGATGGTGAAGACCACATTGCCGGGTATACTTTGGTGCATGATGTCTCCGAGCGGGAGTTTCAAATAGAACGTGGTGGTCAGTGGGTGAAGGGCAAGTCATGCCCGGGTTTCAGTCCTGTAGGGCCTTACTTGGTATTCAAAGAAGATATTGATGACGTGTTGAATTTAGGAATGCATTTATCGGTGAATGGACAATCAATGCAGGATGGAAATACTAAATTCATGGTATTTAAGCCTGATCATTTGGTATATTATATCTCGCAATTTATGCAACTCGAAGCAGGTGACCTGGTTTCAACAGGAACGCCTCCTGGTGTAGGTTTGGGGATGAAACCTGCCGTGTATCTGAAAAGAGGGGATGAAGTAATTTTATCAATAGATCAACTGGGAACACAACAACAAAAATTCATTTAAAATGATCAATTTATCAGGAAAGGTAGCCGTTATAACCGGCGGTGGTAAAGGCATTGGCGAAAGTGTAAGCCAGGTTTTGGCGAGACAAGGTGCCATTGTTCATATTTTAGAAATTGATAAAGAAGCAGGCAGCCATGTAGCAGAAGGAATCAATGCGCAAAAAGGAAAAGCCTTTTTTCACCAGGTTGATTTGACCGGCCATGAAAAGGTTGGCTCAATTTTTCAATCAGTTTATGAAAAATCCGGGCATATTGATATTTTGGTGAATAACGCGGGAATCGCACATATCGGAAATGTTGAAAATACGACACCGGAAGACATGGACCGCTTGTATAATGTGAATGTGAAAAGTGTGTACAGTTGTTTACATTTTGCTATCCCGCTGATGAAAAAGTCCGGGGGCGGTGCAATCGTCAATATGGCTTCCGTGGCTTCATTGGTCGGACTTGCAGATAGATTTGCTTACACGATGAGCAAAGGCGCTATTTATTCTTTGACCTTTTCCATTGCAAAGGATTATATCAATGATAATATTCGTTGCAATGCCGTTGGGCCTGGTCGGGTGCATACGCCTTTTGTGGATAATTATTTAAGCCAAACATACCCCGGAAAAGAAACCGAAATGTTTGAAAAATTATCAAAGACACAACCCATTGGCAGGATGGGTGAACCGACAGAAATAGCCAATTTAATTGCTTACCTCTGTTCTGATGAAGCTTCGTTTATTACCGGAAGTTTTTATTCTATTGACGGAGGTTTTTTGACATTAAATACATAGTTTTATTAGGGAAGAAGGTTGTAGGTATTGGGTTGTAGGTTTTAAGTGACAAGAGTTTAGGTTTCTCAACTTCGTTCCCGGATCGTGTCTTGAAAAATAATTTTTTTCCCATGATTCATGTATTCACGAACCATTCTTAAATTAAAACAAAAAAGAAAATCCGCGCTTTCCTTTCAATCTAATTCCCACCAATAAGAATCCCCAATCCACCATCAACTCTAAACGCCTGACCGGTGATAGAACCTGCATTATCACCGGCTAAAAATCCAATTAATGCAGCGACTTCTTCCGGTGGACAAATGCGTTTGCTTAAATGCATATCGATGCATTCCTGGTAAACTTTTTCCGGGTTGTCACTCTCCCGGATCGCGTCACGAAGCATAGGCGTATCAACAGTTCCCGGGCAAACGGCAACACATCGAATATTGGGAGCATAATCTACCGCAATGCTACGAGTCAATCCTAGCATAGCTGTTTTAGAAGTTGTATACGGTGCTACTTTTTGTTGAGTGATAAAAGCCTGCACACTTGATACATTAATTACCACACCCTTCCCTTTTTTCTGCATGGATGGTATCGCATATTTCGAGCATAAAAAAGCACTTTTCAAATTGACATTAATCACTAAATCCCATTCCTCTTCCGAGGTTTCCGTAACAGTTGAATATCGCTGAATACCTGCATTATTGATCAGTACATCTATTTCTCCAAAAGCCTCTATTGCTTTTTGAATAGTTTGTTCAACGCTGCCTGCATTCGAAACATCACAGGTAAATATTTTCAATTTTAAGTTCTCCGTATTCAATTCACTTAAAGCCTTTTCATCAATGTCTAATGCGATCACATTCTCTCCATTGTTGAGAAAATATTCTACACATGCTTTTCCAATTCCTTTTGCGGCTCCTGTAATAATAATATTTTTCATTTTCTATGTTTTAAATCTTGGTTCTATTTGTCCGACAGTGTCTGTTTGAAATGCAAAACAGCACCCTGCCAATGGATTGGCTTCTTTCTCTTTTGCTGATAAATTAAGATGTGATGTTGTAATTATTAAGGTTTTTAAATCATCTCCCACAAAACAACAACTCGTCGTGTGCAAAACCGGCACCCGAATATCTTCCAGCCATTTTCCCATGGCATCAAAATGGCTTACTTTGCTGCCTAACCACATCGCCACCCAAAATCCGCCATCAGCATCTATGGTCATGCCATCAGGATATTCATTCTTCTGCCATTGAATATGAGTGCGTTTATTAGTGATTTTACCGGTTTCAATTTCATAGTCGTAGGCATACATTACATTTCTATTTGTATCGATCATATAATAAGTTTCGCAGTCGGGACTCCAGCCCATTCCATTCGGTATATAAATATTTTCTTCTAAACAATTCCATGTCAGGTCATGATATAAACAATACAATTTTCCGGCAGGATTCGCACCATCAAATTCCATCGTCCCTGCAAAAAATCGTCCTGCCGGATCGATGGCCCCATCATTCATTCTCATTTGCTTATTGTCTATTCCCGGTGAATTATCAATTAATAAAAATTGTTTTGTGTCTTCATCAAAAAAACCAAAACCATCCCGCACACCTGCGACAATTTTTCCGTTATCACATAATGCCATTACGCCCAATTCCTGTCCTACATTGAATTCTACTGCCAACCCTGTTTGCCAATCCACTTTAAAATAAGATCCTTTCAGCAAATCGACACAATAAAATTTATTTTCGATTGGGCACCAGATTGGGCCTTCACCATGTTCAGGTTTAATATCGAAAAT
>JBDTEF010000096.1:0-4024 GCA_039922615.1 Ginsengibacter sp. | reverse complement strand
TTTCAGGGCTCTAAGATTTTTTAAGGAAATACAAAGAAAAAAGCAAGCATTATAATTGAACCACAAGCGATTATTTTAAGATTAATAAATAGTATTTAAAAAATATAAAATGAACAAACTAACTTTTCTTTTCATTGCAATTACCGCATTCACATTTGGCGCGATAGCACAACCAACTATTTATCCGGCTCCTGCAAATGAAGGATATATTTTAATATCGAACGCAACCATTCATGTGGGTAATGGCACCGTGATTAATAACGGAAGTATACTTATTAATAAAAATAAAATTGAAAAAATAGGAAGTAATATTACGGCACCTTCCGGCGCTAAAACCATTGATGCCACTGGAAAACAGGTTTATCCAGGGTTAATAAGCTCGATCTCAAACCTTGGATTGAAAGAGGTGGAAGGATCCGTGAGAGGAACTGATGATTTTGAGGAATTGGGAGAAATAACACCTTCTATCCGTTCTATTGTTGCCTACAATACAGATTCAAGAGTCATCAATGTGTTGCGTACGAACGGGATATTATTGTCTAATGTGATTCCACAAGATGAGGGTGGTTCATCTAAATTAATAACCGGCACCTCAAGCGTAGTACAATTGGATGCCTGGAATTGGGAAGATGCCGCCTATAAAATGGATGGCCAGATGAATTTTAATATGCCTTCATTCATTGCCCGCCGTAACCGTTTTTTTGCCCCTGCCGGACCACAACCCGATCCTTCAAAAGAAGCGCTGGATAAAGTTGACATGGTGAAGGCATTCTTTACAAGTGCCAAAGCATACCTCGCAGAAGCGACACATTCAGCCACCAATTTAAACTATGAAGCAACCAGGAATTTGTTTGATAAAAAACAAAAGTTTTTGGTTCATTGTAATGGCGTAAAAGAAATGTTGCTGGCTTTGGATTTTAAAAAAGAATTTGGCTTTGATGTAGTAATAGTAGGTGGTGCTGATAGCTGGCAGATAGCACCAATATTAAAACAAAATAATGTCCCAGTGATTCTTGGCCAGTCTCATTCTTTACCATTGGCCTACGATGATGATGTAGACCAGCCATTTAAAACGCCCTTTCTTTTACAAAAAGCAGGAGTGCTATTCGCTATTGCTGATAATGATGGTACCACACGCGGAAGAAATTTAATGTTCAATGCAGGAACGGCTTCCTCCTATGGTTTAACCAAAGAACAAGCGCTAAGTGCAATTACTTTAAACGCTGCAAAAATTCTTGGAATTGGTAATATGACCGGTTCTTTGGAAGAAGGAAAAGATGCTAATATTGTAATCAGTGAAGGTGATATCCTGGATATGGAAAACAGCAGGGTGGATATGGCTTTCATTCAGGGAAGAAATATAAACCTGGATAACAGGCAGAGTCAGTTGGCAGAGAGATATGAGAAGAAGTATGGGATTAAGTAAGAGGTAGTATTAATAAAGCGAAACAGGATAATTAAACATTTTAATTATCCTGTTTTGTTTTTGCACGAGTTGTTATATTTAGAATTTTGCTACCTAGTTCTATTCACAAGAAGGAATACAATTTGTAATTCCAATAATCTACACGTACCTTTAATTTAAATGCACGTATTATGACAACTAAGTTAACGCTCACTGTAGAAAAATCAATCATAGAAAGAGCAAAATTTTATGCGAAAAATACTGGGCGAAGTTTATCAGAACTTATTGAAAACTATCTTGACACGATTACCCAGGAAGGTGGAGATGAAAACATTTCACCTAAACTTAAGAAAATAGTAGGAGCAGTTAAACTTCCAAAGGATTTTGACGAGGAAAAAGAATTACGCTCTTATTATGAAAAGAAGCACTTATGAAAAAAATATTTGTCGATACGAATATTATTGTTGACCTGATTGCGGACAGAAAGCCATTTAGTAAATACGCAATCGAAATATTTAATAAAGCAGAAGAAAAAAAGATACAAATTTTCACTTCATCGCATTCTATAGCAACGACACACTACATTTTAAAAAAGTATGTTGAAGACAGCAAATTACGTGATGTACTTTACAACTTATTAGAATATTTGACAGTTATTCCGGTAGATGCTGATGTAATTAAAAGAGGCCTGCGTTCCAAGCACAAAGATTTTGAAGACTCGATTCAAATATTATGCGCATGCTATGTAGAAAAATTGGAATGCATTGTAACCCGAAATGTGAAAGATTTTAAATACAGCGAAATACCTGTATTAACTCCTGATGAGTTTAGCTTTCGATTTTTGCAAGGTTAGAATCTTCTTTGTCATTAAAAGAAATTATCTTTTAAAGATGAACTCCTAAATTATTTTTGTATTATTCTTCATTATAAAATCATAGTCAACTTAAAATGAAATTCGGTAAAACAATAAAAATATTCCTTATTGATGGAGATCCAAATGGACGCATGAGTTGTGAACTTTCCAACTGGTCAGGTAAGGCATATAAAATTCCGAGAATCAAAATTAAAGACTGCACCGACCGTATTGATTTAACAAGTACTGGAGTTTATCTACTTTTTGGAAAAGATGAGGAGGGAAAAGATCGGGTTTATATCGGCGAAGCTGAATCTATTTTAAAAAGATTAAATCAGCAATTAACACAAAAGGACTTTTGGAATGAAGCAATTGTTTTTATTAGTAAGGACGAAAACCTAAATAAGGCTCACATCAAATATTTAGAGAACAGACTTCATGACATTGCCAAATCCGCCAATCGTTACCGGATTGATAATTTTGTTATTCCTACTCAATCATCCATTTCTGAATCTGACAGAGCAGAAATGGAAGAATATATTGAGTATATTAAATTGCTCGTAAATACATTAGGCCATAAGGTATTTGACGAAAAACGGGAATTTAGACCAAAGCAAAAGCATGAAACGTTTTTCATTACTGCAGCTCGTGGTGCTAACGGACAAGGGGAACAAACTTCTGAAGGATTTGTGGTCTTAAAGAATTCGAAAGCAGCAGCTACTATAGTAAATTCAATGTCACCGAGCTTCATCACTCATAGGCAAAAACTAATAGATGAAGGTATTATGGTTTATAAAGGAGAATACTATGAATTTTTCGATGATTATATTTTTAGTAGCCCATCCACAGCAGCAGTTATGATAATGGGCCGGAATGCAAACGGCTTAACAGAATGGAAAACCAAAGATGGACAAACTCTTAAAGAATTTGAAACCAATGATAGAACAATAAAATACTAACTAAAACAAACCAAATATCTCTTTTCAACTTTCTCAATTTATTATACAATCTAAAAAAGTAAAATTTTACCTTTGCCACCTTTAGATAAAGGATTAGATGAATCTTGATGTGTTGATGAATGGTTATGCAAATGATTCCCGCATTTTTTCAATTGCGGATAAGATACTATTGTCTACTCCACAACATATTCATCTTTCAGGCCTACATGGCAGTGCTTCTCAATTTGTATTTTCCGCCGTTTTTAATCATTCGATTACCAGCCAGCTCAATCATATAATTATATTGAGAGATGCAGAGGAAGCCGCTTATTTTCATAATACCATTGAAAATATTACCGGCGCATTGGACATTTTTTATTTTCCTTCTTCTTTTAAAACGAAAAAGAATTTTCACCAGTTGAATTCGAGTCATGTGATGTTGCGTACTGAAGCATTGACAAAAATAAGTGCCGGTGGAAATAAGAAAGTCATCATCACTTATCCTGAAGGGCTTTATGAAAAAGTAGTTTTGTCAAAATCATTGACTGAAAATATTATTCATTTCAAAAAAGGAGAAAATATAAAGGTAGATGCCCTGCTGCAACGCTTTGTGGATCATGGTTTCATCAGAACTGATTTTGTATATGAACCAGGCCAGTTTGCTATGCGCGGCGGCATCATGGATATTTATTCTTATGGAAATGAAAAGCCATACCGCATTGAATTATTTGGAAATGAGATAGATAGTATTCGCCTGTTTGACCCCGAAACCCAGTTGAGTGAAAGAAAGCTTTTAGAAGTAAATATCATTCCAAATGTAGATACCCA
>JBDTEF010000095.1:0-24226 GCA_039922615.1 Ginsengibacter sp. | reverse complement strand
TATTGGAAAGGTGTTGCCATCTGTAATGAAGCTCGAAGCAAAGACCTATCAATACATAGATAATCCGGCAAATGCAGGACTTTCTTATGGCTTTATCGCTCAGGATGTTGAAAAAATATTTCCTGATTTTGTTTCAACGAAAGGGCCGGATGGCATGAAAGCAATTGCATATGAGAAGCTTAATATCATTGCTATAAAAGCTATACAAGAGCAACAGCAGCAAATAGAAACACTGAAATCAACAGTAGAAAAATTAGAGAAGGCAGTGGAAGCGCTCATGAAAAAATAATCATAGGTATCCCGGACCAACTATTAAAGGAGTCTCCTGGTTTAGGGAGGCTCCTAATTATCGGCTTCTTCAATACCATTGAACGGTCGCACAAAGTTCAAATTTTCAACCAAATAAAAGCAATTTCTACCTGGATTGGTTATTGAAATCGCCGCTCAATCACTGACGGCCGTCAACTTCATTAATACTTTTTCCTTTATACCCGCTTATACTTTTACAACATAAACATTAAAAAAATCACATGAAAAAAATTATTTTTTGCATCGCCATTTTGGGTTCACTGGCTAATCATTCGATAGCGCAAAGTGTAGGCATAGGCACAACAGCTCCGGATGCCTCGGCAATTTTAGAATTAAAAGCAACAAACAAAGGTTTTCTGCCGCCAAGGATGACCGCTTCGGAAAAAGGATTGATCCCTTCTCCAAAAGCAGGGTTACTAATTTACCAAACCGATGCCACACCGGGTTTGTATGTGTACAATGGTAGTGCTTGGGTGCCGGTAGCAGCGGGCGGCACGGTTACAGGCGGCTGGGCTTTAACAGGTAACGCAGGTACTAACCCGGCAACTAATTATATTGGAACAAATGATGATAAACCTTTGATGTTTAGAATCAACACTGAATATGCAGGACAAATAAGCAATAATGGAATGGTAGCCATTGGTACTGGTACTAATCAAACATTATCTCATGGTTCTATTGTAGCCATTGGTAAAGATGCGCTGTATTTGAATGGCAGTGGCGGCGCTACTGGCGTGCAGGGGTTGTTTAATACGGCTGTAGGTAGCGAAGCACTAACAGCCAATACTAAAGGTTTAAACAATACAGCTACAGGCTACAATGCACTTTTTACTAATACAATAGGTATAGGCAATACAGCAAATGGTTCTTCAGCCTTGCTCTCTAATACTTCTGGTAATGATAATACAGCACTGGGTAACCAGTCTTTATTTTCTAATAAAATAAGTGGTGGCAATACCGCAATTGGAGTGAATGCATTGTATAGCAATATAGGGAGTTTGAATACCGCTGTAGGCAACGATGCATTAAAAAATAATACAACTGGGATTAGTAATACAGCCATAGGTTCTTCGGCAGATGTACGGTCACCTAGTTTGAATTATGCAACTGCAATTGGTGCGGGGGCAAAAGTAGACTGTAGTGAGTGCCTCGTTTTGGGAGATCAATCTGTAAATGTGGGTATTGGTATTGAAAAACCTACCGCTAAATTGCACGTAAACCCTGATGGTGCCGGGGGGATTTATATTGGTGGAAACCAAACAGCAGGTGGTTACACCGGCTTAGCCTTAGGCGTAACCAATAAAAGTGGTGGCGGTGCATCTATACAGGCTACACAAGCAAGTGGAAATAATTATGGAAACCTACTTTTAAATCCTTCTGCAGGAAATGTAGGAATAGGCTTTAGTAATCCTACTTCAGTAAAATTCCCATTACACATAAATCAAAATGGTTATAACGGAATTGGGTTGACACTTGGTCCTGATACCTGGGATATCTACGTAGGCACACAAACACATGTCCTCAAATTTAATTATAACGGAGTCCAAAAAAGTTATATAGATGAAATCGATGGTAGCTATAATACTTTAAGTGACAAGAGGTTTAAGAAGAATATAACGCCATTAACTACAGTATTGGATAAGGTAATGGCATTAACCCCAAAAAATTATAAATACATCAGTAATGAAAACACAGAGAATGCTGATAAAATTGCCACCGGATTTATTGCGCAGGAAGTAATGCCATTATTTCCAAACCTTGTGTCTGATTTTACAAAAGACGGGAAAGATTCTACCGATAAAACTGTGTACCACGGAATTAATTATGCAGGTTTTTCTGTGATAGCTATTAAAGCTATACAAGAGCAGCAGGTAATGATAGAGGCACAGCAAAAGCAAATTGACCTTTCAAAGCGAGATAATGCAACGATGATGGAGCAAATAAAACAGTTACAAAATGCTATTGCGGAAATAAACAAAGACAAAAAATAATCTCTCTTTTAAAACTATGCAGAGATGATTACAAACAAAATCAATATGGTAGGATTACTTTTTCAAAAGTGCATTTCAATTTTCTACCTGTTATTTTAAAACGTTTGTTTACCTGCTTCTCATAGTCGATAATGATTAATAATTTTAAAAAAATAATAAAATGAAAAAAGCGATTCCCATTCTCGTGCTTGCTATTTTGATTAGCAGGATTGCTGCAGCACAGGATCTTTTAAAATTATCAGGTGCCGCTACTATCACAGTAGAAAGCGGTGTAACACTTTATGTAAATGGCGGCATCAACCTGGATAACACAGCCCTGATAAAAAACGCCGGTATTGTAATCATTAATAAAACAAATGCCGGCACGGCAGATCTTACTGATAATACAATCACGGCTTATAGTTATGGAGCCGGCAAGTTTGTGTTCACGGGTACAGGTGTACAAAATGTAAAAAGTATCAATCAGTTTGACAGGCTGGATGTTGACAATGGCGGCCTCAGTTTATTATCTGATATCAAATCTAAAGTTTGGTATTTAAAAAACGGAAAGATAAATACTGCCAGTTTTACCGCCATTGCAAATGCCTCTAACGCTACTGCAATACAGGCTGACGCCACAAATGCAAATTTTTCCAGCTCCTGGTTCAATGGAAACCTGCGTAGATCTATCCTAACAATTTTCGTAAATAATTACCTCTTTCCTGTGGGAGATGAAGCAGGAGTAAAGATGGCTGAAATGGATAACCTTACAGCTAATCCTTTGAAAGGTATAAGTTATGTAACGGCAAGCTTTGGTCCCAAGCCTGGTACAGATGCTGGGTTGAATGTCCTGGAGAATGGATTTCCCTATAGTTCTATAAACGATGGAGGCGTTTGGAATATTACATCCGATGCTTCGGCAACCGGCGGGAAATACGATTTAAAATTATTCTTCAACGGATTTAAGGGTTTAGTTGATAACAAATTTGGTAGTCTCGGCAGGGTTATCGGTTCTTCTAATGCAGTTGACTGGAAAATACCTGATGGAAGTGTATTACCAGCGATAGGCACAGCAGGCCGCATGGTTGCTGACGGCTATGCAAAAAGAAATAACATGATAGGTTTCGGCCAGTTTGGTATTGGAATGTCCATGGTTGTTTTGCCAATTGAACTTCTCCATTTTACTGCAGTTAAAAAAGATAATACAGTTGAAGTAGAATGGCTCACAGCTAATGAAGTAAATACGAGCCATTTCGAAATATACAGGTCAGGACCTGGCGCTACTTTGCAATATATTGGAAAAGTAGATGCAGCAAGGGTTTTGGCCAGCCAGCAAAGCTATTCCTTCACAGACCTGCAACCATTGGCAGGAACCAATTTGTACCGGTTAAAATCGGTAGACAAAGACAACAAATTTACATGGAGTAACGTAGTAAGTGTCACATTTGATGAAGCATTCTCCTTCAATGTTTATCCTAACCCGGTGGTGAATAGTACTGCCTTTGCAAAACATAGCGGTGGCGAAATAAAAAGAGTTAAATTAATAGCCACAGACGGAAAACAGTTTAATTGCACATTCAGCAATCAAACAAGCAACCAGCTAAAAGTGCAATTGCCTTACAGTATTGCTAAAGGAACCTACATTCTTCAAATAGAAACAAAAACAGGTGCAAATAATACATTGATCATGGTGCAATAATGCCTTGAATTAAAAGACAGTTTTCATTCAGTGTAATAGTCCAAAGTTCGTAAATTTATTTTTACGGACTTTTTTTTACCATTATAGGAACAATGGAAAGTTGATTTCAAAAGATATGATTTTACCAGGTATTGCAAGAAGACAAGATTGTGCACATTTACAATTATTTAAATGACTATCATATATTATATAATCACCTATTGATATAAATATTTTAAAGGTGGGCCTACATTTCACCGCATAGTTTCCTATTTTTGAGAATGATTTTAATTGTAGATGACACTCCGGAAAATCTGATATCTCTTAAGAAAGTGTTGGAGATAAACGGATTTGAAGTAGATACTGCATCGTCCGGGGAAGAAGCCCTGAAAAAAGTGCTGAAGAAATCGTATGTGCTTATCATCCTGGATGTACAAATGCCCGGCATGGATGGCTTTGAAGTAGCACAAACCATTACAGGGTATAGCAAAGCAAAAGATACTGCGATCATTTTCCTGTCGGCAGTAAATACTGATACACAATTTGTGAAGCAGGGATATTCTTCAGGCGGCCTGGATTACATTGTAAAGCCGGTAGATATCAATATTCTTTTACTTAAAGTGAAAACCTTTTACCGCATCTATGACCAGAGCAGAAAACTGATAGAAATGAAAACTGATTTGCTGCAGGAGATCGAATACCGCAAAGATGCAGAACGAAAAAAAGATGAATTTATCAGTATCGCAAGCCATGAATTAAAAACACCTCTCACCAGTATAAAAGGCTTTTTACAATTGCTGGAAAGAAATATAGAAAGAGGAAACAAAGTGGCCATCGATCATCAATTGAACAAGGTGCAAAACCAGGTAGAAAAGTTGAATGAATTAGTATCAGATCTTTTGGATCTTTCAAAAATAGAAAGTGGCGAATTAAAATTCAATAAACAATATTTTTCTTTGGATAATTTATTGGATGAGTGTATTGAAAATATTGAGCAGGCCAACAATTCTTTTACCATTAAAAAAATAGGAAAAGCAGGAAGAAATATTTTCGGCGATGAGATGAGAATTGAGCAGGTAATTGTCAATTTTCTGACCAATGCCATTAAATATTCTCCGGGGACAAACCTCATAGAAATAAAGGTGGTAGCAGATCCTGGCAAAATATATGTAGGAGTAAAGGATTTTGGTATTGGCATGACGGAAAAACATTTTGAAAATGTTTTTGACAAATATTACCGCGTAGAAGAAACTTCCTTACGCTTCCAGGGATTGGGAATGGGATTATTTATCTGCAAACAAATCATTGAGAGACATGGCGGCGAAATAGGCGTTATCAGTAAACCCGGTGCAGGATCAGAATTTTATTTTTATTTACCAACGAATCCTTAATAAAAAGGAAATTAATCAGCAATGAAAAATACTTTAAAAAGTAATTTATTTTTAGGTCTGGGCCTTGCACTTATCCTTTTATTAGGAACGTCATTTGCTTCTTTTATAAGTATCCGTAATTTGATCAGGAGCTCGGAAATGGTTCGCCACAGTAATGCAGTAATAGATGATTTAAATGATGTATTGTCCAGGGTAAAGGATGCTGAAACAGGGCAGCGTGGCTATTTATTGACAGGTAACGAAATTTTTTTAGGTCCATATAACAATGTAAAAAACAACATTGATGGAACCATAGATAATATTGCTGCAGAAACAATCAACAATCCAAGACAGCAAAAAAATGTAGAAAAACTACGGGGGTTTGTCACCCAACGAATGAATTTGCTGGAAGTCCATTTAAATAAAAAGAAGGCGAATCAAATAGTTTCAATGGATGAATTACTGAATGGCAAACAATATATGGATGGCATTCGGGCAACCATGGCTGACATGAAAAATGAGGAGAAACAGATACTTGAAATCCGTACAACAGACCTGAATGAATTAGCCAGCTATATACCTTATATAATAATTGTAACATCCCTGCTGTCATTGGCAATAACCTTATTTTTCTTTAGGAAAATCTCCTCCGACTTTGAGCAGAAAAAAATCCTCCGCGATGAACTCCAGGCAATAAATGATGAAACAGAAACTCGTATCCGGGAAATAAAAAACATAGCCGCAAAAGTCTCGAACGGTGATTACAATATTCGTTTTGATGAAGAAAGTAAAGACAACCTAAACAGCCTTGCAGATTCTTTAAATGCAATGACAGCATCGCTTCGCATTTCTTTTGACATGTTGGCACAAAAAGAATGGCTGCAGACAGGTATGGCACAGGTAAATGAACAACTTGTTGGCGAGAAAACAATTCCCATATTGGCAAATGATATTTTAGATAATCTCGTACAATATTCAAAGAGTGAAATAGGTACACTATATATATTGGAAAATGACAATCAATTACATCTGGCAGCAAGTTATGCATTGAATAACCAGGCGCTCAAAAAAATATTTGCAATTGGAGAGGGTATCGTAGGGCAATGTGCACAATCGCAAAAAACAATTTTGCTAAAAGATATTCCGGATATTGAAACCACCATCAGCTATGCATTAGGGACGGTAAAACCCAGAAATATTATTACCCTTAGCATTATAAGAGAAAACAAATTGATGGGCGTAATGGAATTTGGAAGTTTACATAACTATACTTCGGCCGACATCGAATTCCTGGAAGCAGTATCTGATAATATCGGCATAGCGATTTATACGGCCCATAATCTCCAAAAATTACAAGAGCTTTTAGAAGAAACACAATCCCAATCCGAAGAATTACAAAGCCAGACAAGTGAATTAGAAAACATCAATGCTGAACTGGAAGCTCAGTCTCAAAAACTACAGGCATCGGAGGAAGAACTACGCGTGCAGCAGGAGGAATTATTACAAAGCAACCAGGAGCTGGAAGAGCGCTCAACATTATTGGAGGAGAGAAATGAATTGATCCGGCAGCGCAATAGTGAAATTCAACTAAAGTCTAAAGAGCTGGAACAAAGTTCAAAATACAAATCAGAATTCCTGGCGAATATGTCGCACGAATTACGAACGCCGCTTAATTCCATTTTACTGTTATCAAAGCTAATGGCAGACAGCACCTCACTGGATAAAGAATATGTAGAATATGCAGATGTCATTCAAAGTTCAGGTCATGGGCTTCTAAGTTTGATAGATGAAATCTTGGATTTATCAACGATCGAATCCGGTAAAATGAATTTAGAAATTACCGATGTCAGACCAGAAGAAATAACCAGGAACATGGGTTCATTATTTATGCCGGTGGCGAAAAATAAAAATGTGGAATTCAGGATGAACATTGCTGCCGATGTTGTGGAATCATTTCAAACAGACAGAATGCGCATGGAGCAGATACTGAAAAATCTTTTGTCTAATGCTTTTAAATTTACGGCCCAGGGTTTTGTTTCTTTGACTATTTCACAGGATGATGCAGGCAAGAATTTATTATTTGAGGTAGCAGATACCGGTATAGGAATAAAAGAAGATAAATTAAAACTGGTTTTCGAAGCATTCCAACAAGCGGATGGTTCTACACGCCGCAGGTTTGGTGGCACGGGTTTAGGACTTTCCATCAGTAAAGAACTGGCAAAATTATTGGGTGGAAAGATCAAATTACAAAGCAAAGAAAACGCCGGAAGCCAATTCACGCTTTCATTACCGGTCAGGTTTGAACTAAATAAAAAAGAAGAAATATTTTTACCACAACAATTGATTTCCGGCAAGGATCAGGAAGCGCCGGTTGCAGCAGAAATTAAAAATTTCTTTGAAAGAAAACCATTTGTGGTAGATCGCATTCCGGATGAAGTAGATGATGACCGGGACAATATTTTACCTGGTGATAAAGTGATCCTGATCGTAGAAGATGATACCAGTTTTGCCAAAATATTACTGGATTATACCCGTAAAAAAAATTACAAAGGACTTGTAGCAGTGAGTGGTGACCAGGGATTGGAAATGGCCAATCATTTCAAACCAAAAGCGATATTGCTGGACCTTAATTTACCGGTTTTGGATGGCTGGCAGGTAATGGACGCTTTGAAATCCAATCCGCAGACGAAGGCAATTCCTGTACACATGATGTCTTCAATGGAAGTAAAAAAAGAGAGTCTGCAAAAAGGAGCCATTGATTTTATTAATAAGCCTTTCGCCCTGGAAGAAATGCAGAAGGTATTTGAAAAACTCGAAAAGGCCCTTCGCAATTATCCAAAAAAGGTATTGATCGTGGAAGAGAATCAGCAACATGCCAAGGCATTGAGTTATTATCTTACAACGCACCATATTAATTCAATGGTTTCTGATAATATAAATGGAAGTATTGAGGCTTTAAAAAGAAATGAAATTGATTGCGTAATTCTTGATATGGGCATTCCGGATAAGAACGGCTACCAGACTTTAGAAACAATCAAACAGAATAAAGAATTTGAAAATTTACCGATCATTGTTTTCACCGGCAAAAACCTTTCCCAGGGTGAAGAGAACCGCATCAAGAAATATGCAGATTCAATTGTGGTAAAAACAGCCTTCTCTTATCAAAGAATTTTAGATGAGGCAGGATTATTTCTTCACCTGGTGGAAGAAAAAGCCAGGAAAGACCAGGCCATACCAAGAGTTTCTGAAACCATGAAAGAATTAAGAAATGTGCTCAAGAGCAAGACAGTACTCATTGTAGATGACGATGTCAGAAATCTTTTTTCCCTGACGAAGGCCTTGGAATCACAAAACATGCATGTGCTGACTGCTATTAACGGTAAAGAAGCATTGCACATTTTAGAAGGGCCAAAAAAACCGGATGCAATTCTAATGGATATGATGATGCCGGAAATGGATGGCTATGAAACCATCCATGAAATAAGAAAAATAGCCAATTATAAGAACACACCTGTGCTGGCTGTCACCGCTAAATCAATGCTGGGAGACAGGGAAAAATGCATCGCTGCCGGTGCATCGGATTATATTTCAAAGCCGGTAGATGCAGATCAGTTAGTTTCTTTATTACGGGTATGGTTATACGATAAACTTTAATTATTTATTTAAATGAAAAACGGCAAGAAAATATTGATCATTGATGATGACAGGAATAACATTCTTGCATTGAACGCTGTTCTAAAATCAAAGGGCTATGAATGTGAGGCTGCGATGTGCGCTACCACTGGCCTTGAAAAATTGAGAGAGAGTCCCGGATTTGGTCTCGTATTAATGGACATGATGATGCCTGATATTGACGGCTATGAAGCGATGGAAGCAATGAATTCTTTGCCTTCTTTGCGAAAAATTCCTATCGTAGCAGTAACGGCACAGGCAATGCAGGGAGATAAGGAAAGATGTTTAAAGGCCGGGGCATCAGGATATGTTTCTAAACCGATCAATATTGAGGAGTTAGAAAAATTGATACTTGAATTAATGAACTGAAATGGTAGATACATCAGATATAATTAACCAGCAAATTGAACTGCTTCTATCAGATGCCCTGGAAAAATATGGCTATGATTTTACAGGTTACTCTCCTGCGTCCATCAAACGGCGGATACTGAGGTTATTTTCTCTTGACAAATGGACAAGTTTTGCAGAATTTCGCCATGCGATCAATGCTGATCCGGTTTACTTTATAAGGTTTATGGAACAGATCACGATCAATGTAACAGAGATGTTCAGGGATCCGGAATTTTACCGTCTTTTACGCCAGGAAGTATTGCCCGCATTAGGTACTTATCCATTTATCCGGATATGGGTCGCCGGTTGTAGTACGGGTGAAGAAGCTTATTCTGTTGCCATAATGCTGGATGAATTAAACCTCTTGAATAAATCATTGATCTACGCCACAGATATCAATGCAACAACCATTGAAAAAGCCAAAACGGCCATATTTCCTTTAAATAAGATGCGGCAATATTCCGAGAATTATATTCTTACGGGCGGCACAAAAAATTTTACGGATTATTATTCTGCCAATTATACGCTGGCGGTATTAAAAAGTGAACTGAAGAAAAAAATAATTTTTTCGACACACAACCTGGTTTCAGATTTTTCATTTAATGAATTTCAATTGATATTGTGCAGGAATGTGTTGATCTATTTTGATAAAGAATTGCAATCTAACGTGTTTGAATTATTTGATAACAGCCTTGAAAATCTTGGATACCTAGCCTTAGGAAGCAAAGAATCGCTGGCTTTTTCACCCATTGCAAAAAAGTATAAAAAGCTCGAGCAGCAAAAGATATGGAGAAAAATAGCAGAGTAAATGATTGCGATGCACTCATTATTGGCGGATCGGCCGGAAGCCTCGAAGTATTACTGGCAGTGCTTCCTGACCTGGTTTCACCAATGGCTTTTCCTATTATAATTGTGACCCATAGAAAACCGGGTAATGATAATGTATTGACTACTTTATTCACAACCAAAACAAGATTGAAAGTATTGGATATAGAAGAAAAGCAACCAATTCTTGCCGGAAATATTTACCTGGCTCCTTCAGATTATCATCTTTTATTCGAAATTGATCATACCTTTTCCCTGGACCATTCAGAGAGGGTAAATTATTCAAGACCATCCATTGATGTAGCTTTTCAAAGTGCCGCAGAGGTTTATGGAAGAGGGTTGATTGCTATCCTGCTTTCGGGCGCCAATATTGATGGTGTAGAAGGATTGAAAAAAATAAAACAGTTTGGCGGTGCCGTTTGTATACAAAATCCTGAGACAGCCATAGTGCCTTACATGCCTGCCCAAGCTGCATCAGCCATGCAAATAGATCATATATTGGAGAAAAATAATATTGCTGAATTTATCAACCAATTATCTAAGAATAGAGAAAATGAATGAAAGTAAAAAAGTGCTGATCTTTGATGATAATCTGGATCTACTGGAATTATGCACCCTTATTTTAGAAGATATTGGTTGCATTGTTGCAACTTCATCTACGTCTGATGATGCAGATCTACAGGTAATGGAACATTCGCCGGATATCATTCTTATGGATAATTGGCTCCCAAACCTGAGCGGGATAGAAGCCACTCAACTCATCAAATCACATAAAGCACTTCGGCATATACCGGTAATTTATTTTTCTGCTAATAATAATGTGGAGCAACTGGCCAATGAAGCTGGTGCCAATGATTACCTGGCAAAACCATTCGATATTGCTGACCTGGAAAACATTGTAAAAAAGCACATGAGAATTATGGATGAAGGTGATATGCGTTGATATTGGCTTACACCATAGGCGTAGATAAGTAACTGATTCTTACATCGACAATTACATCCTTGGATAAAAGTATAATTCCTTTATCTTGCACCGGTTTTTTAAACCAGATCCTTCTTTTTTTACTTTAATACAGATTTTGATAATGCCATTTCAACATCCAAAATTTTAATCGAAATATGCTTCCGAAATTCAAACGTATCCTTCTCAAACTTTCCGGTGAATCTTTAATGGGTGATAAAAATTTTGGTCTTGATGCCGAAGTGTTAAGCCAATATGCACGTGATATTAAATTAATTACCGAATTAGGAGTACAGGTAGCTATTGTAATAGGTGGTGGCAATATTTACCGTGGCATGAATGAAGCAGAAACCGGCATAGAAAGGGCCCAGGGCGATTACATGGGAATGCTGGCAACAGTAATTAATGGTATGGCATTACAAAGTGCCCTGGAAAAAGAGAATGTGTATACAAGGTTACAAAGTGCAATCAAAATGGAGCAAATCGCGGAACCTTATATCAGGCGCAGGGCAATCCGTCACCTGGAAAAAGGAAGAGTGGTAATATTCGGTGCCGGTACCGGAAATCCATATTTTACCACAGATACAGCCGGCTCACTGAGGGCCATTGAAATAAAAGCGGATGTAATATTAAAAGGAACCCGTGTAGACGGCATTTACACTGCTGATCCGGAATTGGTGCCTGATGCAAAAAAATATGAGACCATTACATTTGCTGAATGTATCAGCAAAAATCTTCGTGTGATGGATATGACGGCTTTTACTTTATGTATGGAAAACGATCTACCAATTATTGTTTTTGACATGGACACGCCAGGCACACTGTTGCAAGTGGTTACAGGCGATAAAGTAGGTACTTTAGTTACAGGGTAGTATTCATTTTAAGGTTTTTTATTGGCGATAGCAATCATTAATTTAAACCTTTGATTAAGATTAAACGCTATGTTATTATCCTTCCCTTCCGAATTGTAATCCTGCGATTTAACAATTTGCCCATATCGCAATCGTATAATAAATAATAATTTGCAGCTATTCATGCTCCATTTTCAACACATAGAATATCTACTGGGTTTTGTATTGCTTTTTTTGATCATTGGATTTTATTATTCATTATTAAGATGGAAAAAGAAAACCACCAAAAAAATCGGCGATCCGCAATTAGTACAGGAATTGGTAAAAGATTATTCCCCCAAAAAATTCGCAATAAAATTTGTACTTTTTTGCATTGCTTTTGCCTTGTGTGTATTAGCAGTGGCAGGTTTGAGAACGCCTGACGGGAACCAGATGGTAAAAAGAAAAGGCGTAGACATTATCATTGCACTCGACGTAAGTAAAAGTATGCTTGCCGAAGATATAAAGCCCAACAGGCTTGAGCGGGCAAAACAATTGATCAGCCGCATTATTGACAACTCCGCAGACAACAGGATCGGATTGGTCCTCTTTGCCGGTCGCGCCTATTTACAAATGCCATTAACACTTGATCATGGCGCAGCAAAAATGTATTTATCGGCTGCTTCCCCTGATAATATTCCTACGCAAGGCACTGTGATAAGTGCTGCCTTAAGTATGAGCGCGGCAGCCTTTAACCCAAAAGATAAAACCTATAAATCCATTGTATTAATAAGTGACGGTGAAGATCATGATGAAGAAGCGATTAAAGTAACAAAGTCACTTATTGAGCAGGGTATCGTGATAAATACAGTCGGCATTGGCTCACCTGGCGGAGCACCTATCATGGATGAGAAAACCGGCCAGTTGAAAACGGATATGCAGGGACAAACCGTAATATCAAAATTGAATGAGACAGAATTAGCCAACATCGCAAAAGCAGGAAATGGCATATACCAGTTATTTACCACATCCGATGAAGTAGCCAATAAATTGCAAGCTAAGTTTGCAGGTATTGGAAAAGATACCATGGTGAGTGATTCATCCTACCGTTCTTTTAAAGAATTTTTCCAGTATTTCCTTGTAGGTGCATTTCTCTTATTAATCATCGAATTTTTTATTTCTGAAAGAAAAAAGATGAAAAAATTATCAACAGTTGCTACGCTCCTCTTGCTTTGCTTTTGTAGTAATGGCTTCTCTCAAAGTCCCAATAAATCTATTGCCGAAGGTAATAAAGCCTACACTGAAAAAAATTATGAATTAGCGGAAAAAGAATACAGGCAGGCATTAAAG
The DNA here is from genome assembly GCA_039922615.1 of Ginsengibacter sp. Classification (GTDB taxonomy): domain Bacteria; phylum Bacteroidota; class Bacteroidia; order Chitinophagales; family Chitinophagaceae; genus Ginsengibacter. The sequence continues at coordinate 10,871 of JBDTEF010000095.1, read as the reverse complement.
ACACCGGGAAATAACAGCACTGCGGGTTATAATCTTGGTAACGTACTTTATCGAAAAGACAATGCCGCAGAGGCTGTGAAACAATATGATAATGTAATCCAAAATACTGCAGATAATACCATTAAACAACAGGCGTTTTATAATAAAGGTGTTGCCTACCAAAAGGACAAAAAACTACCTGAAGCAATCCTGGCGTATAAAAACGCTTTATTACTGAATTCGAACGATGAAGATGCGCGACAAAATTTACAACGCGCATTAAAACAACAGGAAGAGGAAAAGAAAAAAGACGATAAGAAAAATAATAAAGACCAACAGAATAAAGATCAAAAGAATAAAGACCAACAAGATAAAGACAAGCAAAAAAAAGATCAGCAAAAGAAGGATGATCCTCAACCACAGCCTTCAAGGCTTACAAAACAGGATGCGGAAGAAAAGTTGAAATCATTGAGAGAAAATGAAAGAGCCCTGCAGGATAAATTGAACAAATCCAGGCCTGCAACTAATACAAACCCTGATAAGGATTGGTAATGTCCCGATTTTATTCGTTTCAATAATAAACCCTCACTTTTATTATTCGTAATTTTGAGATAATTCTTATTTAATTCAATATGCAACTTTATACGCCTTCATTGACTGCCTACAAACGCTTACCTACACTTGAGGTAAAAGTAGGTGATCTGCGCATCGGAAATTTTAACCCGATCCGTATACAAACAATGACCACAACAGATACGATGAACACCATGGCAACAGTGGAAGAAAGTATTCGTTGTATCAATGCAGGTGCAGAACTGGTGCGCATTACAGCTCCTTCAAAAAAAGAGGCAGAGAATTTATTAAACATTAAAAATGAATTAAGACAACGCGGATATACTACACCGTTAGTAGCGGATATTCACTTCACGCCCAATGCTGCAGAAATTGCTGCCAGAATTGTAGAAAAAGTTCGTGTAAACCCGGGGAATTATGTTGATAAAAAGAAATTTGAACTGATAGAGTATTCCGATGCAGATTATGTGGAAGAAATTGAAAGAATAAGAAATCGTTTTACGCCACTCGTAAAAATCTGTAAAGAATATGGAACAGCGATGCGTATCGGCACTAATCATGGTTCTTTAAGCGATCGTATTATGAGCCGGTATGGTGATACGGCAATAGGAATGGTCGAAAGCGCCATGGAATTTTTACGCATTGCAGAAAGCGAGAATTATTACAATATTGTGCTTAGTATGAAAAGCAGCAACCCGATTGTAATGGTGGAGGCTTACCGATTGTTGATTCAGAATATGGATGCGGAATTAGGACATTGTTATCCCTTACATCTCGGTGTAACAGAAGCCGGTGATGGGGAAGACGGAAGAATAAAATCCGCGATGGGCATTGGTACTTTATTAGAAGATGGCATCGGTGATACCATCAGGGTTTCGCTTACAGAAGATTCAGAATTTGAACTGCCTGTATGTAGGGACATTGTAAAAAGATATGAACACATTCAACCTTCAAACGTACCGGAAATAAAAGACACTTCCTTCCTGATGACTGACATAACAGTAAGGAATATACGTGAAACTTTTCCTATTCAAAATATTGGCGGCAAGAATGTACCCATCGTAATTGCCGATTACAGTAAGAATGAAAATATCAGCCCAAACAATTTTGCTGAGGTAGGTTATACATACAATGAGAGCACAGATAAATGGCATATCGGCGATATGGCTGCCGATTATATTTTTTGCGGTGAAAATAGGGTTGACTTTGCTTTGCCGGGCACTTTAAAGCTTATTTATGCGCATAAATACTGGGAATCCGTTGACAATAAAAGGAAGTCTTTTCCACTCCTGACCGAAGAACAATATTTAGATCCTTCTGTTCAAAGATCGCCACTGATGAACTTCGTAATGGTCGATTGCTATTCTGAAAATTCTTCTTTATCAGACAAGGAAAAACTTTTCCATCAATTAAAGCATGACTTTACTGCGGTCATTTGTTTACATACTTCCAACCAGAATGCAGTACAAAGCATCCGCAGAATGTTTGTTGAGTTCAATGAGCAAAACGTAAAAAATCCTGCAATTCTATTTTGCAAAAGTCATAAAGAAACGGCGTCAGAATCGCTGGTGCATTTTGCCATTGAAACAGGTGCATTGCTGATTGATGGTTTTGGAAATGGTATTTTTCTCCAGGATAATTTTACAGAAAACCACCCTGTACCGGATCAAAAATTAAACAATTCTATCAGTTTTGGCATCTTGCAGGCTTCACGCACACGCATTTCCAAAACGGAATATATCAGTTGCCCAAGTTGCGGCAGAACGTTATTTGATTTGCAGGAAACTACTGCAAAAATCAGGACGGTCACCAATCATTTGAAAGGTGTAAAAATTGCTATAATGGGTTGTATCGTCAACGGCCCCGGAGAAATGGCAGATGCAGATTTTGGTTATGTAGGAAGTGGCCCTGGAAAAATCACTTTATACAAAGGAAAAGAAGTGATAAAGAGAAACGTACCTGAAGAAATTGCAGTAGAAGAATTAATTACACTTTTGAAAGAAAATAGTGCCTGGATAGAACCTGAACTGGCACTGATAAATTAATTTCTGCAATATTTTTTGAGGCTTCCCAAAAGGAAGGAATTTAAGTTATTTCCCTTATCACTGTTAAGCCTTAGTATTAAAAAAAAGATAAGAAGTTTACAGCAAAGACACAAAGAACACAAAGAAGACATTTAAGTTTCTTCCCTTAGTCCCTTAATTTCTTAATCGTAAAGAAAGGTTTTCTATTTTCTTCCCTGTGTGCTCTTTTTGACCTTAGAGCCATGGTTGTAAAAAAAAGAGATCTACCACGAGACACAAAGAACATGAAGAAAATAAGGAAGACATTCAACTTTCCATTAAAAAATAGAAAGTAAAAATTCAACCATAGTCTCTCTACAAAAGTTGATTCTTTTAGCACTTTTACCACCTATAATCTAAAATTTAAATTCTTCTCTTCATGCCATAACTTTACTTTTTTAGAAAGCCTAACCTCCAGTGTACCATAAATGACAACCAAACTACTGCTATGCGGTTTTTTAATACTTACGTTTTTTACAGGATTCTCCCAGCTAGATCAAAATATAAAAAGTGAATCTGCAGTAAAAAGATTGTTTGATCAAAAACTCCAGGGTTCATCCAAACTTTATTCCGGCCCCGAATACATTGAGCAAACCTATCGCATGATAGGAAATCAATTTTTCATAAGTGATTCTTTAGTAAACGGATGGGTAAGTTACGGTGGTCATTTATACACCGATATACCCATGCAATGGGACTTATTGCAGGATTATGTTATTATAAAATCGTTGCGTAAAGAAGAAAAATTGGTGTTACGCAATGACTTAATTGATAGCTTTTATCTATCAGGCCACCTGGTAAAAAATATGGAAGCAGATAAAAACCATAACCTTTTGCGGGCCGGATTTTATGACATTTTGTATACCAATAAAACAGCTGTCATTGCAATGAGAAAAAAGGAAACACTGGGTATTATCCAGGGAGTGGACGTTTTCTATAACTTCTCCGCTAAGGATAAAATCTATGTAAAAAAAGAGGGCACTTACTATCTTATCAACAACAAGAAAGATATCGTAAAACTATTCAGCAATAAGCGGGCTGCAATAAAACGACTTGTAAGAAAGGAAGGGCTGAACTGGAGAAAAAATTTGGATCAGTGTGTTGTTGTCGCAGCACAGTATTACGATAATTTTACTCATTGATATGAAGAAATTAAAACTAATCACAGTCATTTTAATCATGTGCATTTCTGTGGTGCATGCGCAGGAAAAAAATGAGATCACAGGAAATTTCATAGAATCTACATTCGATGATTTTGTAAATAAGATAGAAGCCCAAACCAGCTATACATTTTATTATGACCGGAAAACTATGGATAGTTTTCGTGTAACCATACAGATCAAAGACGCTTTTCTTTCTTCACTCCTGAATAAAGTATTTGAAAATACCCAGTTCGAATTTAGCATTGACAAAAAGAACAATGTTTTTATTACCAGGGGAAAGCCGATTGCGCTCAACCTTCCTCCAGGATTTTTTCAAGGGCAGGCGCTTGTAAAAGTTGAAAGCCGGAAGCCGGAAATTTCTGAAAAAATTAAAACAGAAAAGGCAATCAGTCAAGCCGGTATTGAGAATAAAATAATCCAGGTAGGCACTCCCGGTGGGCCAAAAACAGGCGGAAAAGTAAATATCTCAGGCTACATTCGAAGTGCCGAAAATGGCGAAGAATTATCAGGCGTAAGCCTATCAGTCGAGGGAACGAATATCCAGGTAATTACTGATCAGTTCGGCTATTATTCTTTGCAGCTTCCTCCCGGAAAGCAGGTGATCAATTATTCTTTTATGGGAACCTTTGATACACGCAGGCAGATAATGTTGTATTCAGATGGCCGTCTGAATGTAGACTTGCACCAAAAGATCATCCAGCTCAAAGAAGTGGTGATAGAACCCGAGAAGGAAAGGAATATCCGAAGCACGGTTATGGGAATGGAACGCTTGAATATGGCTGCCATTAAACAGATACCAACGATAATGGGAGAGATAGATGTCTTGCGAATAGTACAAAATTTACCTGGCGTAAAAACGGTAGGTGAAGCCAGCACCGGCATGAATGTGCGTGGCGGCGCTACTGACCAAAATTTGATCCTGTTTAACGATCTCAACATCTATAATCCTTCCCACCTATTCGGATTCTTTTCTGCAATAGATCCTGATGTGATAAAGGATGTGGCACTTTTTAAAAGTAGCATCCCTGCTAAATATGGCGGTCGTATTTCAAGTGTGTTGGATATTACATCTCTTGACGGAAATTCAAAAAAGATATCAGGATCGGCAGGCATTGGTTTGCTCACAAGTAAACTGGCAATAAATGGTCCGATAGTGAAAGATAAAACGACTTTTGTTATCGGGCTAAGGTCTACCTACTCTGATTGGCTTCTCAAATTATTGCCTAAAGAATATGAAAAAAGCAGTGGATCATTTTATGATGGCACCATTCACATCAGCCACAAGATCAATAAGAAAAATCAGTTGTACCTGAATGGATATGTAAGCAACGATCAATTTTCTTTAGATGCCCCTACCCGCTATCAATACCAGAATAGGAATGCAAATATTAAATGGAGGCACAATTTTAATTCAAGATTTTATGCAGTATGGCTACTTGGGGCAGACAGTTATACCTACGCCTCCAAAGACAGTGTTTTTGCTATACAAGCCTACCAGTTAAAATACAAGATCGATCAATATAAAACAAAATTAGATTTCAGTTATTTTTTAAATAACCAACATACACTATCTTTTGGTGCTTCCGGCCAGTTGTATAAAATAATGCCGGGTGAGCTAACTCCATGGAATAATTCCCTACGCAAAAGTGACACCCTTGAGACAGAACAGGCCCTGGAAAGCGCATTATATTTATCTGATCAATTCAATGTAAATGACAAATTCTCCATTGAAGCCGGCGCCAGGATTAATATGTACAATTATTTAGGTCCCCAGACAATGTATGAATATGCAGCTGGTTTGCCGCGTATTACAGATAATATTACCGGTATAAAAACATACCAAAAAGGCAAGATCATTTCTACGAATATTCTTCCGGATTACAGGGTTGGATTTAGGTATATGCTTTCTTCTAAACTGTCTATGAAGGCATCTTTCAATTCATTAAGCCAGTTCATTCACCAGATTTCAAATACTACGGCAGTTACACCTACCGATATCTGGAAATTAAGTAATCAATATATTTCGCCCCAGCAAGGATCCCAGGCTTCGTTTGGATTGTACCGCAATTTTAAAAATAATACTATTGAAACATCTGTTGAGGTTTATTACAAGTGGATAAAAAATTACCTTGATTACAAAAGTGGCGCAAGCTTGCTTATGAACCATCATTTGGAAACAGATGTCATTAAAACAAAGGGAAAAGCTTATGGTGCGGAATTTTTTGTGAAGAAAACAACCGGAAAATTAAATGGCTGGATCAGCTATACTTATTCAAGATCATTCATAAAACAGGATGATGCTCTTGCCGGCGAAACGATTAACCATGGAAATTATTATCCTTCAAATTTTGACCAGCCACATAGTGTAGCAGTGATCGGGAATTATAAATTTTCGCACAGATTCAGTGTTTCTATGAATATGAACTATAATACCGGCAGGCCTATTACATTGCCGATTGGCGTTTTTGATTATGAAGGATCAGCGCGAATGCTTTATTCTGATAGAAATGAATATAGAATTCCGGATTATTTCAGAACAGACCTTTCCATAAATATTGAAGGAAATCATAAGGTTCACCAGCTTACCCATAATTCCTGGAATATTGGGGTGTACAATTTAACAGGCAGGAAAAATGCCTATTCAGTTTATTTTATTACCGAAGATGGAAAAGTAAAAGGTTACAAATTATCCATTTTCGGTACAGCTATCCCTTACCTCACTTATAATATTCGCTTTTAAAATATGAAGACAATCTATTACAGTTTTGCTTTCCTGTTTGCCCTAATGCTTCTTTCTGCCTGCAAGGACCCGTACATGCCAGAATTAAAAAATATAAAGGGTGAAATTTTGGTTGTAGAAGGTTACATCGATGGTGCACGAGGCACAAATGTTACCATGACAAGGGTGAAATCTCTTGGACAACCTGACACTTCTTTTCGAAAGTACGTTGCAGATGCTACGGTTGTTATTGAGGATGATAAGGGTAATAAATTTCCATTGTCAAATGTGGGTAGTGGAAACTATAGCGGAAATTATAATTTAAATAAGGATAATAAATACCGGCTTGAGATCGTTACTTCTGATCAAAAAAAGTATGCATCTGATTTTGTGAATTACAAAATATCGCCACCCATAAATGCTATTACTTATAAGATAGAGAATGCCGGTGCGCGGTTTTATGTAAATACACAGGATGATAATAATCAGTCAAAATTTTACCGGTGGAAATTTGAGGAGACGTGGCAGTATCATTCTTTTTATAGTACAGACCTTAAATATGATCCGGTAAAACAACGAGTAATTCCAAATCCGGAATCAAATTTTTATTGTTGGCAATCTGATCTTTCTAAAGATATATTGATCCAGACCACTTCTAATTTAAACCAGGATGTTATAAAGGATATGCCCATCAATTTTATACCCAATGGAAGTTATAAATTAAGTGATTTGTATAGTATTAATGTGATGCAATATGTCCTGGATTCTATAGGGTTTAATTATTACCAGCAGTTGAAAAAAAATACCGAAGAAACCGGGAGTATTTTTGATCCACAACCGGGAAATCTGCGCGGCAATATCAAAAACAGTAATGATCCATCAGAAATTGTAGTTGGTTATATCGGTGCAGGCAGTTCTTACCAGGTACGGCAGTTTTTCAAAATTCCATGGGTATTTAGGGAAGATTGTTTGGAAACGATCTTTGTCCCAAATATATCAGACAGTCTTGAATTTTATTTTGGAATAAATGATTTTTGGCCTTTAGATTATGAGGCAGCGGGCAATAGATATAAATCCAGTCCAAGAGAATGTGCAGATTGTACTGTACGTGGCTCCAATATAAAACCACCCTTCTGGCCATAATTCTAAAAACCAACATGTCAAGAGCCCTATTCATTTATATTTTCTTTTTGAATTATACTTACTGCTTTGCCCAACAGGTGCAGATAGATAATACTTCGAAATCAGGCAATGTCACCTACCTTCTTCCGGAAAGAATCATGGTTCATTCAGATAAACAATTTTACCTTTCCGGCGAGATCATGTGGTTTAAAATATATGTAATACAAAGAGATTCTTACAGGCTGGAATCCTTAAGCAGTACTGCATACACAGAATTGATCGATCAGGATGGCAAACCTCTGTTACAAGCGAAGATTGCGTTAAACAAGGGTACCGGTTCGGGATCTTTTGCAATTCCATCGAATGCAAAATCAGGAAGTTATCATTTGAGGATTTATACAAACTGGATGAAAAATACTCCCTCATCTATTTTCAATGAAAATATCACCGTAATTAACACCCAACAAATTTTTGACACATCTTCTTTCCAATTGGCTGCAAGTGACACTGGCATTGAAGCAGGCAATAATAATTACACCTCTAATCAGCCCGGAATCAGTGAAAATAAAATACCTGTTTCATATGATCTGATGGTGAATACAGATCAAAAGATCTACAAGAGAAGAAGCCCCGTTGAGCTATCAATTTCTAAAAAGTTGGCGGATTCTGCCTTAAATGTAAACCTGTCCGTTGCTATTTATCAATTAAATGATATCAATAAACCCGGTGGATTTGTTAACAATAATCAGGTGTCAGAAAATAACATAAAAGAAATGGGACACAATACCAATCCCTATTCTTTTATTCCTGAAATGGAAGGATACATTGTTCGTATCAAAGTGAAAAATAGCCAATCAGGAAAAATTGCAGAAGGCGTACCAGTCTTACTTTCCCTGGCTGGAAAACTCACTGATGTTCAATATGGAGAATCAGACGAAAAAGGAATTGCTTATTTTGATTTGCAAAATGTATATGGTCCTCAGCAATTATTCATAAAAACAACTACTGCATTTGAAAATGTTGTTGACCTGGAGCTTTTAAAACCTTTTTTAGCTATTTCTGAAAACGCTGTACAACGCCCTATTAAAATAAGAAATGATCTACTTGTTACTGTTGAGGAAATGCATAATAATCTTGTGATCAACCAAGCCTTTATTACAGATAGTATTGGTAAATATTATCCAACCAATCCGGATAGTTTATCTTTTTACGGCATTCCGTCTTCAACTTATTTATTGGATAATTATAAGCGCTTTACTACAATGGAAGAGGTTTTGCGCGAATACGTTACAGAAGTAAATGTCCGCATCAGGAAAAATAAATATTACATCCTTATTTTAAACAAGCAGAAATTTCGTTTGCGCAAGTATGTCAATTTAATTGATAACATGATGGATGAAAATAGTCCATTGGTATTGCTTGATGGTATTCCCGTTACTGACTTAAATAAACTGATGAAATATGATCCGCTTAAGGTAAGAAAGATTGAAGCAGTTGCGGAGAGATATTTGATAGGTAAAGAAATATATGATGGTATATTATCTTTTACGACTTTTAAGGGGGAATTTGATGATCTGCAACTGAATAATAAAGAAATACTCGTTGATGACGAAGGCTGGCAGCGGCAAAGAAAATTTCCTATGCCTGATTATAAAAACGCGGTCATAAAAAATAATCGTATTCCTGATTTCAGAGAACTTCTTTATTGGGCACCTGAGGTGAAAACTTCAAAAACGAATAGTGATAAAATTTCTTTTTATACCGGCGATCTCACAGGGAAATTTATAGCTGAAATAAAAGGTGTTACAGAAGATGGCAGAATCGTGAACCAAATGATTACGTTTGAGGTAGAGAAATAAAGCAAACTCCTAAACTTCCTATTTTTTAAAAAATCAGGAGGTTTGGCAGCAATTTAAAAACAACTAAAGCAATTTAAATGGAAACAGATTTTCTTGTCATTGGAAGCGGCATCGCAGGTCTCACCTATGCGTTGAAAGTAGCACAGGATTGTCCTGATAAAACAATTACCATTCTTACAAAAACAGTAAGTGACGAAACAAATACGAAGTATGCCCAGGGTGGCGTTGCAGGCGTTACTGATTTCAACACAGATAGTTTTGCAAAGCATATAGATGATACACTGATCGCTGGAGATGGCCTGAGCAATCCTCATATTGTTGAAATAGTGGTGAAAGAAGGCGTAGAAAGAATAAAAGAGATCATTGATTGGGGAGCACATTTTGACAAAGAAAAATCCGGCGAATATTCCCTGGGGAAAGAAGGCGGTCATAGCGAATTCAGGATCCTTCATCACAAAGATGTAACGGGCAAAGAAATTGAAAACACTTTGCTGGATGCCATTGCAGCCAAACCCAATATTCATTTAATTGATCATTGTTTTGTCATAGATATTATCACGCAACATCACCTGGGCTATTTGGTTACTAAAGCTACACCTGATATTGAATGTTTTGGTGTGTATGTGCTCAACATGAAAGAGAATAAAATTGAAAAAATCCTCGCTAAAATTACGTTGCTCGCTGCGGGTGGAAATGGCCAGGTTTACAGAACCACTACCAATCCGTCTATCGCTACAGGTGACGGTGTAGCCATGACTTACAGGGCAAAAGGAAAGATTGAAAATATGGAATTTATCCAATTTCATCCCACTGCATTGTATGAGGCCGGCAAAAGTGGCCAGGCATTTCTAATTACAGAAGCAGTTCGTGGTGATGGTGGCATTCTCCGGAATAAAAATGGTGAAGCCTTTATGGAAAGATATGATGAAAGAAAAGATTTGGCGCCACGTGATATTGTAGCGAGAGCAATAGACAGTGAAATGAAAATAAATGGTACCGAAAATGTTTACCTGGATTGTACCAAAATGGATCACGAAAAATTCCTCCATCATTTCCCCAATATTTATGAAAAATGCCAGTCAATAGGCATTGATGTTTTCAAACAATACATTCCGGTAGCTCCTGCTGCGCATTACAGTTGTGGAGGTATTAAGACAGATGAATGGGGCAGGTCGTCAATCAAGAATTTATATGCCTGTGGAGAATGTGCCAGCACGGGATTACATGGTGCCAACAGGCTGGCGAGCAACTCATTATTGGAAGCAATGGTATTTGCACATCGTTGTTATTTAGATGCTGTAAATACCATTGACCATTTAGATTTTAAGACAGAAATACCTGATTGGAATGCAGAAGGATCTACTGCTCCGAAAGAGATGATCCTGATTACGCA